>NZ_JBYCLE010000001.1:0-13050 GCF_057473765.1 Mycobacterium sp. TH-M106
GGGAGGCGATCGTCGGCGGCCGACCGTTCGCGGGGCTGGTGATCGACGTCGGCAACCCGCACCTGGCGTGTGTGGACGCCGACCTGACCGCCGGGGAACTGGCCATCCTCGACGTCGGCGCGCCGGTCTCGTTCGACGCTGACCGGTTCCCCGAAGGAGTGAACGTAGAGATCATCACCGCCCCGCGGGAAGGGTCGATCTCGATGCGGGTACACGAGCGGGGTGTGGGCGAAACCCGGTCCTGCGGAACCGGAACCGTCGCGGCCGGGGTGGCCGCGCTGGCCTTCGACGGCGCGAACACCGGCACGCTGCAGGTCGCGATCCCGGGCGGCGAGACGACCGTCACCGTCACCGACGCCACCAGCTACCTGCGCGGGCCCTCGGTGTTGGTGGCCCGTGGCGAAATCGCCGACGAGTGGTGGTCGCAGTGGTGAGTGACCCGCAGCTGCCCAGCGCCGGTGAACTTGCCCTCGACGATCGCTCCGCGCTGCGCCGGGTCGCCGGACTCTCCACCGAACTGGTCGACATCTCCGAAGTCGAATACCGCCAGCTCCGGCTGGAGCGGGTGGTGCTGATCGGGGTGTGGACCGACGGCAGCGCCGCCGACGCCGAGGCGAGCATGGCCGAGCTGGCCGCGCTGGCCGAAACCGCCGGCTCGCCGGTGCTGGAGGCGCTGATCCAGCGTCGCGACAAACCCGACCCGTCGACCTACATCGGCTCCGGCAAGACCATCGAGCTGCGGCAGGTGGTGCTGGCCACCGGCGCCGACACGGTCATCTGCGATGGCGAGCTGTCCCCGGCGCAGCTGACCGCACTGGAGAAGGCGGTCAAGGTCAAGGTGATCGACCGGACCGCGCTGATCCTGGATATCTTCGCCCAGCACGCCACCAGCGCCGAAGGCAAAGCCCAGGTGTCGCTGGCGCAGATGCAGTACATGCTGCCGCGGCTGCGCGGCTGGGGTGAGTCGATGTCGCGGCAGGCCGGCGGTCGTGCCGGCGGCAGCGGCGGCGGGGTGGGCCTGCGTGGCCCCGGCGAGACCAAGATCGAAACCGACCGGCGCCGTATCCGGGACCGGATGGCCAAGCTGCGCCGCGACATCAAGGCGATGAAAAAGGTCCGCGACACGCAGCGGCACCGCCGCCTGGCCAGTGACGTGGCGTCGATCGCGATTGTCGGCTATACCAACGCCGGCAAGTCCAGCCTGCTCAACGTACTGACCGGTGCCGGGGTGCTGGTGGCCGATGCACTGTTTGCCACCCTGGAACCCACCACCCGGCGCGGGGAATTCGACGACGGTCGGGCGTTCGTGCTCACCGACACCGTCGGCTTCGTGCGGCACCTGCCCACCCAGCTGGTCGAGGCGTTTCGCTCAACGCTGGAGGAGGTTGCCGATGCTGATCTGCTGGTCCATGTTGTCGACGGCTCCGATGTGAATTCGCTGGCGCAGATCAGCGCGGTGCGCCAGGTGATCGGCGAGGTGCTTGCCGAGTATGACGGCAAGCCCGCGCCGGAGTTGCTGGTGGTCAACAAGATTGACGTCGCCGGGGATCTAGCGTTGGCGCAGCTGCGCCGCGCGCTGCCCGGGGCGGTGTTCGTCTCGGCGCGCACCGGGCACGGCATCGACGCGCTGCGCCGGCGGATGGCCGAGCTGGCCGCCCCGCCCCACACCGCCGTGGACGTGGTGATCCCGTACGGCCGTGGCGATCTGGTGTCGCGCGTGCACGCCGAGGGGCACGTCCAAGACGCCGAGCACAAGGCAGAGGGCACCCGGGTTCGCGCGCGGGTCCCGGCGGCGCTGGCCGCCAGCCTGCGGGAGTTCTCGACGAACGGCGGTCAGGCGACATCGTAGCCGCGCGGGACGGTTCGAGACGGGACGCGCTTGGGTCAGTCCTGATCGGGACTGCGTCGCTCCAAGAGTTCGACCACGCGGTGCAGGCCGGCTGTGGTGGCGTCCAGCTTGCCACGTATCTCGAGGAACCCGTTGTCGACCTGATTGAAGCGGCTGTCCATCTGGTTGAAGCGGCTGTCCATGTGGTCGAAGCGGCCGTCGATCCGGTCGAAGCGGGCATCGACGTATTTGCGTAGGTCGGTCAGGTCCGTGCGCAGTGCGTTGAAACTGCCGGCCGTGGCTTGGCGGAAATCGCGTAATTCGGTATGGAACTCGGTGCGGATACCGTGAAGCTCGCCGCGAAACTCTATGCGGAAATCGTGCAGCCCGCTGCGGAACTCCGCCGTGTCGCGGTCGGCGGCGCCGGCCAGGATCCGTGCTGCAACAGCGTCTTGTTCGCTGGCCCGTACCCGCTCGTTGAGCTTGTGGACCTGCGTTTCCAGCGCAGACACTCGGGGTTCCAGATCATCCGATGGCATGATCGCGATCCTACCGCCGGCAGGCCGGCGATGAATTCGCTTATCCACAACCGATCGGCCACGGTCGGTGTCAGTCGCCCTCGACAACAACCCGCCGGCACCACCGGTGGCCCGGGCCACTGTCCCTCCCGACATTGCGCTCGCACCATGCCGATCACGATCGCCTCGCGGTCGACGGGGCCATTCGGGGCCATTCGGGGCCATTCGGGGCCATTCGGCCTTCGCCTTCCCGAGCCGAAAACCGCCAGAAAACGTGCCGTCCAGTCCGACCAACCATCCGGTCGGTATAGGTTAGGCGGCACATTCCCCATCCGCCGGAGGTGATTCATGGGCACTACCAACACGCAGGCCGTCAAATACCAGCGCACGCTCTTCGAGCCTGAGCACCAGCTGTTCCGCGAGTCCTACCGGGCGTTTCTGGACCGTCACGTCGCCCCGTTTCACGGCGACTGGGAGAGGGACAAGATCGTCGACCGTGGTGTCTGGCTGGAGGCCGGCAAGCAGGGCTTCCTGGGTATGGCTGTGCCGGAGGAATACGGTGGCGGCGGCAACCCCGACTTCCGTTACAACACGATCATCACCGAGGAGACCGCCGCCGGCCGCTACAGTGGCATCGGCTTCGGGCTGCACAACGACGTAGTCGCCCCCTACCTGCTACGGCTGGCCAGCGAGGAACAGAAGCAGCGCTGGCTGCCGAAATTCTGTACCGGCGAGTTGATCACGGCGATCGCCATGACCGAGCCCGGCACAGGCAGCGATCTGCAGGGCATCAAAACCCGCGCCGTCAAAGACGGCGACCACTACGTCCTCAACGGGTCGAAGACGTTCATCACCAACGGCATCCACTCCGATCTCGTGATCGTGGTCGCGCAGACCGGCCCCGAGAAAGGTGCTCAGGGCTTCTCACTGCTGGTCGTCGAACGCGGCATGGCGGGCTTCGAGCGCGGCCGCCACCTGGACAAGATCGGGTTGGATGCCCAGGACACCGCGGAGTTGTCGTTCGTCGACGTCGAGGTTCCGGCCGAGAACTTGCTCGGCGCGGAGGGCATGGGGTTCATCTACCTGATGCAGAACCTGCCCCAAGAGCGGATCTCGATTGCCATCATGGCCGCGGCGGCGATGGAGACGGTGCTGGAGCAGACCATCGCCTACGCCAAGGAGCGCACGGCGTTCGGCAGGCCGATTGGCAGTTTTCAGAACAGCCGGTTCCTGCTAGCCGAGCTGGCTACCGAGGCGACCATGGTGCGCATCATGGTCGACGAATTCATCCGCCTGCACCTTGACGAGAAGCTGACGGTCGAGCAGGCCGCGATGGCCAAATGGTACGCCAGCGAAGCCCAGGTGCGGTTGATCGATCGGTGCCTACAGTTGCACGGCGGCTACGGCTACATGCGGGAATATCCGATCGCGCGTGCGTACCTGGATTCGCGGGTGCAGACGATTTATGGTGGCACCACCGAGATCATGAAGGAGATCATCGGCCGCAGCCTGGGTGTTTGATGCCGGGTGACCTGGGCTGCTCGGGGACGTGGTTGGGTATCAATTCGGCATCAGGCGCGTATCCGTTTCCGTAATCTTGTTGATGTGGCTTCGCAATTGCCATTCGTTGGAGCAAACTCTATAGCGTCTATAGCGGAAATAGTGACGAAATTGGGTATGACCGGGGAGGCTTGGTGACTGGGCGACGAGGTCCGTTACGGAAGACCGCGACGCGAGTGGCGATCGGTCTGGCGTTGGCGACGGCCTTGGTCGGCGCCGTGCTGTGCACGCCGACCGCGGCGGCGTCGCCGGAGACCGACGCTTACGACGCAATCACCGCCACCTGGGAGGCGGCCGGCGGAGCGACGTCACCGCTGGGCAGCCCGCACGGGGATGTGTATCCGGTCGGTGGCGGTTTCGCCCAGAACTTCGCCGGCGGCAAGATATTCTTCACCCCGGAGACCGGTGCCCGGGCGATGTACGGTGCCATCCTCGACAAATACGAGTCGCTGGGCGGTCCGGCCAACAGCGACCTGGGATTCCCCAACACAGACGAGGTTCCCGGGTTGGTCAGCCCGGACAGCCGGGTCACGATCTTGTCGGGATCCTCCGACACCGATCACCCGGTGATCTTCTACACCCCCGAGCACGGCGCGCACGTGGTACGCGGCCCGATCAACGCCGGCTGGGACAAGCTCGGCAGTTCGACCGGGGCGCTGGGCGTCCCGGTTGACGACGAAAGCTACGGCGGCAGTCACGGCGAGGTCGTCACGCAGAAGTTCAGCGCCGGCCAGCTGTCCTGGAACAGCAAGACCAGGACATTCACCACCGTGCCGCCGGAGCTGGCTGCGCAGCTGGCCGACCTGCAGATCCCGGTCGACCCGACAGCGGCCATCAATCAGGCCTGGCGCGCCACCGGCGGAGCCGCCGGCCCGCTGGGCGCCAGACAGGGCAACCAGTATCAGGTCGGCAACGACGGTGTCGGGCAGGACTTCACCGGCGGCAAAGTCTACTTCAGCCCGGCCACCGGGGCGGGTGCCGTCGAAGGCGACATTCTGGCCAAGTATGAGTCGCTGGGCGGGCCGGTCGGCAGCGACCTGGGCTTCCCGGTGGCCAATGAGGCCGACGGCGGCATTCCGGGCAGCCGCATCAGCAGGTTCTCCGGTGCCGGCGAACCGGTGATCTTCTTCACCCCCGACCACGGCGCCTTCGTGGTGCGCAGCGCCATGCAGGCGGCCTGGGACAAGCTGGGCGGTGCGGCGGGTAAGCTCGGCGCGCCGGTCGGCGATCAGACCGTCGAAGGCGACGTGGTGTCGCAGAAGTTCACCGGTGGCAAAATCTCGTGGAACAGCAAGACCAACACGTTCAGCACCGAGCCGGCCGACCTGGCCACACTGCTCTCCGGTCTGCAGATACCTGGGGTGCCGAACGCGAGCAGCTCGGCCACGGCGACCGGCGCGGCCCATGGATTGCCCTGGCACTGGTGGTGGCTGGCGGCCGCAGTGGCCGGGCCAGCCGCACTGGCCGCGCTGGCGTGGGCGGCGTTATGGTGGCGTCGGCGACATCGGCCCGGGGTTCGGGCCGGCGGGGCCGATGCGGCCGGGCGGGCCTACGCTGACGCCGGCGAAGACGAGCAGTGGTCGAGGGCTCACGGCGGCCCCGACGTCAGCGTGCGATTGCCGAGCCGGTATGGCGAGCCACCCGCCGGCCCGTCATCCGGCGCGGATCTGGAGCCGGGCAGGGACTGGGCGGCCGGCCTGGCCACCGACCTGGCAACCGAGGTCGAAGAGTCCGATGACGTGGACACCGCGCCCACCCGCATACCGTCAGACGAACAATTCGGCACCGGACGACACGCCGCGGTGACCCACTCGGGCTTCGAGGCGGATACCGGTTCGGGGCCGGGTGTTCCCCGGTCCGGAGCGCCGGCGCATCCGGTGATGCATCTTCCACTGGACGACCCGTACCAGGCACCGTCGGGGTATCCGGTGAAGGCCAACATCGGCTCCGGCCTCTATTACACGGCCGAAAACGCCCTGTATGACGACACGCTTGCCGAAATCTGGTTCGCCAGCGAAGAAGCCGCCCAGCAAAACGGCTTCGTCAAGGCTCGGTAAGGCTCGGTAAGGCTCGGTACGTCAACTCAGGGGCAGCGTCAGTTCCCGCTCGGTGTCGGGGCGAACTCCGAAGATGCGCCGCTGGTCTTCGGCGATCGGGATGTCGTTGATGCTGGATTCGCGGCGGCTCATCCGACCGTCGTCAGTGAACTCCCACAGTTCGTTGCCGTAGCTGCGCCACCACTGTCCGCTGGGGTCGCGGCTCTCGTACTGATAGCGCACCGCAATCCGGTTGCCGTGGCAGCACCACATCTCCTTGCGCAGCGCGTAGTCCAGCTCGCGTGCCCACTTGCGGCGCAGGAACTCCGCGATCTGCGCACGTCCGGTAAGGAATTCGTCGCGGTTGCGCCACACCGAGTCCTCGGTATAAGCCTGGGTAACCCGTTCAGGGTCGCGGGTGTTCCAGGCGTCCTCGGCGGCCTGCACCTTCAGCCGGGCGGAGTGCTCGTCAAAAGGCGGGCACGGCGGGTTTGACATGGCGGGCTCCTAGCGACTCCAGCGGGTTCATCAGGCCCGTCAGATTTTGCGCAGTACCGTGACCACCTTGCCGAGCACCGTAGCGTCGTTGCCCTGGATCGGGTCGAAGGCCGGATTATGCGGCATCAACCAGACCTGGCCGCCGGTGCGCTTGAAGGTCTTGACGGTGGCCTCGCCGTCGATCATGGCGGCCACGATGTCGCCGTTGTCGGCGACGTTCTGCTGCCGTACCACCACCCAGTCACCGTCGCAGATCGCCGCGTCGACCATCGATTCACCGGCCACTTTCAGCAGAAACAGTGCACCCTCACCGACCAGTTCACGGGGGAGCGGGAAAACGTCCTCGACGGCTTCCTCGGCCAGGATCGGGCCACCAGCGGCAATGCGTCCGAGGACGGGGACGAACGCGGGTTCGGGTGGGGAGTCGACACCGGCTTCCGAGCCGGCTTCGGTCACCGGCGCGGCGGGCGCGCCGTCGAGGGTGCTCTTGGGTGGGCGCACGTCGACCGCGCGAGGACGGTTCGGGTCACGGCGCAGGTAGCCCTTGCGTTCCAGTGTGCGCAGCTGGTGGGCGACCGACGATGTCGAGGTCAGCCCAACAGCGTCGCCGATCTCCCGGATGCTGGGCGGGTAGCCGCGCTCGGTCACCGAAGCACGGATCACGTCCAGGATGGTGCGCTGTCGGACGGTCAACGTCGGGTCCGATGCCGGTAGCCGTTTCGGGGCGGCGCGTCGCGTACCGGTTGCTGAGTCGTTGCTGGTGTCGATCATGGGATCGAATGTAGTCGCTTTCCCGCAGATGATCAAACACCTGTTCGAGGCGTGTCGCGGCGACGACCGCGGTTGTCGGTGCGCGGGTCTAAAGTCAGCCGCGAACCGCCAGTATCGCCTACACGTTCGACACTCGAACAAAGGATCGACTATAGTTCGAACATGGGAGCGATGAAGATCGGATGGCGATCAGGATGGAGGAGACGAGCATGAGGCTCATCGAGATGGTTCCACCGGTTACGCGAGCGGCGTCCGGACAGGTTCGGGAACATCACGGCGACCGGGGCATGGACCGGGCGCGTCGTGCCCGGCCGGTGCGGTCACGACCGGGCGCTGCGCGAACACGCTACCGGGGCACCGGGGTGCTGATGTCTCGAGCACCGCACCGGCCACTTCCGCTCAGGGCCATCACCCCGGTGACCACCGTCGCGCTCGCGTTGGGGGCCGCCCTGACCACGGTGTGGTTGGGTGTGCTGGCGCACTTCGGTGGGGTGGCTGCCGGTAGCGCTGGTACCCGAGCCGCAGTACCCCAGCAGCTGGGCGTGGTGCGAGTACAGACCGGGGAGAGCCTGCAGCACCTGGCGGCAAGGGTTGCGCCGGACGCGCCGACCGGCGAGGTGGTGGATCGCATCCGCGAACTCAACCGGCTGGACTCGGTGGCGCTGGAAGCCGGCCAGATCCTGATCGCACCGATCGGTTGAGCGCAGCGTGTCCGGCCAACTCCGATCATCTGCCGGCGCAGGTGGGCACGGCATTTCGTCCGCACTTCGTCCGGCGGCCCCACCGCCGCCGCCTCGCTGCACCGTACCCTCGCAGGTACGCTCACTGTTGTCCCAGTTGCCGGAAGCATCCGCTTCCCGGTGCGGCGAAGGAGCGGCCATGCACTGCCCGTTTTGCCGTCACCCTGATTCCCGGGTGGTCGACTCCCGCGAAACCGATGAGGGCCAGGCGATCCGTCGGCGCCGGTCGTGTCCGGAGTGCGGCCGGCGGTTCACCACCGTGGAGACCGCTGTGCTGGCGGTGGTCAAACGCAGCGGAGTCACCGAGCCATTCAGCCGGGAGAAAGTCGTCAGCGGAGTGCGCCGGGCGTGTCAGGGCCGGCAGGTCGATGATGACGCGCTGAACCTGTTGGCTCAACAGGTGGAGGACACCGTGCGCGCCGCCGGCTCGCCGGAGGTTCCCAGCAACGAGGTGGGGTTGGCGATCCTGGGACCGCTGCGGGAACTCGACGAGGTGGCTTACCTGCGGTTCGCCTCGGTGTACCGGTCATTCTCGTCAGCGGATGATTTCGAGCGAGAGATCGAGGCGTTGCGGGCGCACCGCGGCGTGTCCACGCCCACCTGATGCGGGCCCACAAATAGGTAGGCTGGCACCGTGTTGCCCGATCTGCACCCCAACCTTGAGGAGCTGGCACCGCTGCTGGCTACGTGGACCGGCCGCGGCTCGGGCAAATACCCGACGATCGAGCCTTTCGACTATCTCGAAGAGGTGGTTTTCTCCCATGTCGGCAAGCCGTTCCTGGTCTACGGTCAGAAGACCAGGGCGACCACTGACGGCACGCCGTTACACGCCGAGACGGGATATCTGCGTGTGCCCCAACCTGGTCGGGTCGAATGGGTGCTCGCGCATCCCAGCGGCATCACCGAAATTCAGGTGGGCGGCTATTCGCGGACCGGGGAGCAGATCGAGATCGAACTGAGCGCCACCACGATCGGCTTGACACCGACCGCCAAAGAGGTGACAGTGCTGGGGCGTTCGTATCACCTCCACGGCGACGAGCTGTCGTACACGCTGGAGATGGGCGCAGTGGGTCAAACCCCGCAAAACCATCTCACCGCCGTGCTGCGGCGAACGGTCTAATCGATCCTCACTTACCCGGCGACAACGCGGCGCGATCCCGGCTGGGGTGCTCTCCGTTCCGAGATCGCGTGTTCGCAATTGCCGATCCGCAGCAACTCCCGCAGTGTGGTGTCGTCATATTCGGCGGGTTCGGTGCTGTCGATGAAGTTTTCGACGACGTCGACGAAGCGGTCCGGGTCATCGTGAAACGGGAAGTGCCCCGAGCCGTCGAAAACCTCCAGCCACGAGCCGGGCATCGCGTCATGTGCCACCCAGGCGTGGCGAACCGGGACGACTGTGTCGTGTTTACCCCAGATGATTTGTACCGGAACGGATTCCGTCAGATAGCAGCGGTTCAGCATGCTGATCACCTGGCCGTGCCAGTCCACCACTGCCCGTAATGTGCGGGTGAATGCCAACAGTGCGTCACGCTCGGGCAGGGCGGCCAGCACCCGAAGCATGTCGGGAAGGTCGTGCCCCACCCGAGTCGAGCCGAAAACCAGGCCCGCTGCCCGTCCGGCGAGTTTCAGCGCCGGCAGCACCATCGGCAACCGCAGCAATGCCAACGCCTCGCCGCCCAGCGGCAGCGAGGCAAAGCGCAGGAAGAAGTTGATATCCTTGGTGACTCCCCCCGTCCCGACCAGGACCAGCCGTTCGACCAGCTGCGGGAACTGGTAGGCGAACTGCATCGCTACCCCGCCGCCGAGTGAGTGGCCGATTACCGTGACCCGGTCGATGTCGAGGACGCGAAGCAGATCCCGCATCCGGTTGGCAGACGCGGCCACCGAATAGTCCGCGCCGCTCGGTTTCCCCGACTGCCCGTGGCCCAACAGGTCCGGCGCAATCACCGTGAACCTCTCCGCCAGCCGGGCCTGCACACTCGCCCAGGTGGTGGAGTTGTCCCCGATCCCGTGGATGAGCAGCACGACCGGGCCGGTACCGGCGATCCGGTAGGCCCGCCGACGGCCATTGATGGTGCGGACCCGCAACTGCGGCACCGGGTGTTCGGGTGAGTTTGCGGAAGTGACCTTCGTATCGTGGGGCTGTCGATCAGGCTGAGTCGTCACCGCCGGCCTCTTTTCTTGCCTGCTGGGCCAAGAACCGCTCAAACTCGGCGCCGATCTCATCCCCGCTGGGCAGGTCCTCTTCGCGGGACAACAGCGACCGGTTCTCCTGAGCCGCGACGAACGCGTCGTACTGGCGCTCCAGTGCGGCGACCACCTGCGCCACCTCGGCGCTGGCCTCGACCTGCTCGTCGATCTTGATCCGAATCTGGGCCGCCCCGTCGCTCAGCTCCGTCAGCGGCAGTTGCAGCGACCCGGTTTTGGCCACCTGCTCCAACAACACCTGAGCAGCCTCCGGGTAGTCGGTCTGGGCCAGGTAGTGGGGCACGTGCACGGTGAATCCGACCACTTCATGACCGTGCTGAGCCATCCGGTATTCCAAGAGATTGGAGGCGCTACCGGGAACCTGGACCTCGGCGATCCACGGTGTGTGGTCAGCGATCAGCTCGCGGTTGTTGGAATGCGCGGTCAGCGTTACTGGCCGGGTGTGCGGAACCGCCATCGGAATGGTGCCCAGTCCGATGGTCTGCCGTACGCCGAGCCGCTCGGCCAGCAGCCGCACCGCGGTGACGAACCGCTCCCACTTAAGGTCCGGCTCCATGCCCGCCAGCAGGAGAAACGGTGTGCCGACGCTGTCGTGCAGCGCATGCAGGCTCAGCTCGGGTTCCCGGTAATTGGTGAAGTGGTCGGTCTTGAACGTCATCAGCGGTCGTCGGGAGCGGTAGTCGAGCAGCTCATCGATCGCGAACGAGGCGACCAGTTCGGTGTCTAGCGCCGTCTTCAAATGCTCGGCGGCCAACCGGATCGCATGACCGGCATCGGAGAACCCCTCCAGCGCGTGAACCAGCACCGGGCCACGGCCGTCGGGGGAGACCAGTCGCGGCGCTGGCAGCTCAAGTTGGTACATACCGGACTGTTCCGGGTGGTAGCGCCCTTGCTGCCCGGGGTTTTGGTCCTGGGCCATGGCTTGCCTCCTTGAATGTTTACGTCGACGACCTCAATCCAGTGTCTCTCAGGTGTGGTGCATACGCCCGTCGACCCGCCTCTATGTTCGAAACGTCACAATGCCGCACGCGGATTCCGGGCGTCGGTTTCGCGTTGAGCGAAGCTGCACAGTCACGACTTCGTCCACAGGTCGGCGGCCTGCGTGGCTCGGCGGCACGCCATGGTCGGCGCCGATCGCCACTGTTGCCGGTATGACGACAAAGCAACCCGATTTCACCCTCAACCGGCCCGGTGCGTTGATCGCGGCTCTGCCGGCCATCCTGGGTTTCGTGCCGGAGAAATCACTGGTCCTGGTCTGCATCGACGGCGGTGAACTCGGGTCGGTGCTGCGCGTCGACCTCACTGCACAGCTCGGCGACATGGCCGGCCAGCTCTCCCGGCTGGCACAGGTCGCTGCGGCAGCCCATCCGGCTGCCGCGATCGCGGTGATCGTCGATGTCGACGGCGCGCGCTGCCCGGTGTGCAACGAGGAGTACCGCAAACTGTGCACGGCACTCACCGAGGAGTTGTCGCGGCACGACATCATGGTGTGCGCCGCACACGTGGTGGACCGGGTGGCAACCGGTGGGCGCTGGCACTGTGCCGACGGCTGCGGCGCGGGTGGAGCGGTCGATGATCCCTCGGCGTCGCCGCTGGCGGCTGCGGCCGTGCTGGACGGCCGGCGGCTCTACCCGCGCCGTGCCGACCTGCAGGCGGTCATCGCGACCGACGAACCGGTACGTGCGGCGGTTGCCGCCGTGATCGACGAACGTGCGGCTGTTCGTGCGGCGGCGGGCCGCGCGGACCCCGAGGGCTCCGAGGACCAGGCCCGCCGCGACGTCGAAGAGATGGTGGTGGCTGCGGCGACGGTCGCCGCCGGCAGCCGGCCGGGCGATGCGGAATTGGCCACGCTGGGCTGCACGCTGACCGACGTGACGGTCCGTGACACGTTGTTCGCGCTGGCCGTCGGCGGGAAAGCCGCAGAGGCCGAGACACTGTGGGCGCTACTGTCACGCACGCTACCCGAGCCGTGGCGTGCCGAGGCGCTGGTGCTGTTGGCGTTCAGCGCCTACGTCCGTGGTGACGGTCCGTTGGCCGGGGTGTCCCTGGAGGCCGCGTTGCGTTGTGCACCCACGCACCGGATGGCGGGCATGCTCGACACCGCCCTGCAATCCGGGCTGCGGCCCGAGCGGATTCGTGAACTCGCGGAAACCGGCTACCGGCTCGCGCATCGCATCGGGGTACGGCTGCCGCCGCGGGCGGAATTCGGGCAGCGCGCCGGCTGACAGCCACCGGATAGTGCTGGGTAGCGCTGGATAGCGCCGCGTTGAGTTAGACCTTCTCGACCTTCACGGCGTGCGCCATATCGTGGGGCAGGTCCACATCTACATGGCCGGGCATGACGATCGTCACACCACCGGCGGCGTTGGTCGCGGCAGTCACCCGTGCGCTGGGTACCACCCCGGCGTCCTTGAGCCGGGTGATCAGGCCGACGTCGCCTTGTACGTGTTCGGCGAGCTGACGCACCACCACCGCCACGGGCGATCCGGTCGGCAAATCGGTCAACCGCATCAGGTTGGCGTCGCCGGCACCGAGCTCCCGTCCGACGCCGAGGTCCAGCAGCCCGGGGATCGGGTTGCCGAACGGCGACGTGACGGGATTGTCCAGTACTTTCAGCAGTCGGCGTTCGACGTCTTCGCTCATCACGTGCTCCCACCGGCAGGCCTCGGCGTGCACCTCTTCCAGGGGCAGCCCGATGACGTCGACAAGCAACCGTTCGGCCAGCCGGTGCTTGCGCATCACCGCTACGGCCATGGCACGCCCCTTCTCGGTGAGCTCCAGATGGCGGTCACCTGCCACCCGCAGCAGGCCATCGCGTTCCATCCTCGACACGGTCTGGCTGACGGTGGGCCCGCTTTGCTCCAAGCGTTCGGCAATCCGCGCACGCAGCG
>NZ_JBYCLE010000002.1:0-1452 GCF_057473765.1 Mycobacterium sp. TH-M106
AACGCCGCCTGGTACTTCGACACGGTGCACATCGGCGATCCGATCATCGTGCAGGCCTGACCGGCGGTCGCCGGAGGAATGCCATTAACGGTCGGAAGCTGATCAGCGGCCGGTGGGTGCGCTGGGACGAGGAGCGCGCAGCCGCGTCGTACGCGCGCCGGTGGTGGGTGCAAGGTACACTGGTCGATTCACTTCGCGATGCCGCTGAGCACAGCCCGGACCGGGTGGTGTTGATCGACGGCGAGGATCAGCTGGACTGCCAGACCCTCTACACCCAGGCGAGCGCGCTGGCGCAGGCGCTGTTGGCACGGCTGCCGGTGGGAGCTGTGGTGTCGTTCATGTTGCCCAATTGGCATGAGGCGGCGGTGATCTACCTGGCGACGGCGATGGCCGGGATGGTGGTCAATCCGCTGCTGCCGTCGCTGCGGCAGCGGGAGTTGCGCGCGCTGCTCACCGATGTGGGCAGCCGGATGATCTTCGTACCGGCCACCTGGCGGGATCACGACTTCGTCTCGATGGTGGCGCCGCTGGCCGAAGAGCTGGGGATCGACGTCGTGGTGGTGCGCGGCGAGGGCGGGAACCATGCGGGCTACCCGCAGTTGCTGGCCGATCCGGCGCAACCGCGGGAACTGCCCACTGTCGACCCGGATGGGGTCCAGATGATCCTCTACACGTCCGGGACGGCCGGCAAGGCCAAAGGCGTGCTGCACACCCACAACTCGATGCATGCGTTGATCTGCCAGATCCGCGACCACTGGCTGGTCGAGGACGGCGACCGGTTTTTGGTGCCGTCGCCGATCGCGCACATCGGCGGCTCCATCTACGCCTTCGAATGCCCGCTGTTGCTGGGAACGACCGCGATTCTGATGGACCGCTGGAACGCCGACGAGGCGGCTCGGCTGATGCAGGTCAACCGCTGCACGCACCTGGCCGGAGCCACGCCGTTTCTGGAGCAGCTGCTCGCCGCCGCGGAGCGTGCCGGTACCCGGTTACCCGATCTGAAGTTGTTCGTGTGCGGCGGCGCGTCGGTGCCGCCGCCGCTGATCCGCAGTGCGGCCGGGTTTTTCCAGCGGGCGGTGGTCACCCGCGCCTACGGCTGCACCGAGGTTCCGGTGATCACCGTCGGCGCACCCGACCTCGACGACGTCGACCACGCCGCGGACACCGACGGGCGCCCCGGGCTGGCCGAGGTCAGGGTCGTCGACAACGACGCCGCCCCGGCCGGCGCGGGGGAGATCCTGGCGCGCGGCCCGCAGATGTGCGCCGGCTATCTGCATCCCGAGGACGACAGCGAATCTTTCAATGCGGCAGGGTTTTTCCACACCGGCGATCTCGGCCGTTGGGTCGACGACGACTACCTGGTCGTCACCGGCCGCGTGAAGGACGTCATCATCCGCAGCGGGGAGAACATCTCGCCGAAGGAGGTCGAAGACGTGCTGGCCGGCCACCCCG
>NZ_JBYCLE010000003.1:0-1647 GCF_057473765.1 Mycobacterium sp. TH-M106
CGGCGGTCAGGTCGGCGTCCACACACGCCAGGTGCGGGTTGCCGACGTCGATCACCAGCCCCGCGAACGGTCGGCCGCCGACGATCGCCTCCCCGACACCGAGCCGGTTCGCCTTGCCCATGTCGACGGTGACGTCGGCGCTCACGACGTCAGCGCGATGGACGACCAGCGGCCGCGCACCGGCCAGCGACCCGATGATGAATTCGTCCCGGGATTCCAGCCCGGTGGCGCGCAGATAGTGGGCGAACACCCGCACCCCGTTGCCGCACATCTGCGCGACCGAGCCGTCGGCGTTGCGGTAGTCCATGTACCAGTCGCCGGAGTTCATCCCCTCGGGCAGTGCATCCAGCACACCGGCGTTCATCGCGGCGCCGACGGTGGTCACCCGCAGCACCCCGTCGGCACCCAGCCCCCGGCGGCGGTCGCACAGCGCTGCGGCCTTCGACGGCGTCAGGACCAGCTCGGCATCCAGGTCGGGCAGCAGCACGAAGTCGTTCTGCGTGCCGTGGCCCTTGGCGAACTTCACCAGCTCAGGATACGTTCCGCCACGCCAGGAGAACCGCCTCGACCAGGCTGGTTGAAGTGCCGTCCAGCCAGTGGATCCGGTGGTCGCGGCGAAACCACGACCGCTGGCGTCGCACGTAGCGCCGGGTCCCGACCAACGTCTGCTCGCGGGCGCGCCGCAGCGCATCGTCGCCCCCGCCGGCGTCCAGGGCGACGATCACCTGCGCGTAGCCGAGCGCCCGGGACGCGGTGACCCCGTCCCGCAGGCCCCGTCCCAGCAGCGTCGTCACCTCGTCGACCAGGCCGTGATCGAACATGGCGTCGGTTCTCTTCGCCAGCTGGCAATCGAGATAGGCTGTGTCACAATCTAATCCGATGATCGCGGTATCCCATCGGGGTGCCCCGATGGCGGGTGCCGAAGCGGCGAACGGTTGCCCGGTCAGCTCGCCCACCTCCAGCGCACGCACGATGCGCCTGGCATCGCTGGGACGGATCGCCGCGGCGGCCGCCGGGTCGCGGACGGCCAGTTCGGCGTGCAGGACAGCCGATCCGGTCGCGGCGAGCCGGCGCTCCCAGCTGGCACGCACCTTCGGGTCGGTTGCCGGGAACGACCAGTTGTCGATCAGCGCCTGCAGATAGAGCATCGAGCCGCCCACGATGACCGGCACCGCACCGCGGGCGGCGATCGCCGTCACGTCGGCGGCCGCAGCGTGCTGGTAGCGGACGACGGTCGCGGTCTCGGTGACGTCGAGCACGTCCATTTGGTGGTGTGGGATGCCGCGACGCGACGTAGCCGGCACTTTCGCTGTGCCGATGTCCATTCCGCGGTAGAGCTGCATGGCGTCGGCGTTGACGATTTCACCGCCGACGCACTCCGCGACGGCCAGGGCCAGCCGTGACTTGCCGGTGCCGGTGGGGCCGACGATCGCAATAGGCCTCATCGGGTCCTCACGGCTGCCAGATGCCGGTGAAGTAGCCGACACCGTAAGGGGCACAGCGGTAAAGCTCGACAGCGGTTCGCGGCCCGGGTCCGGCCAGCCCGGCCAGCGCCGCGAACCCGGCCCGGCCGATGACCTGGGCCGGCAGCCGCGCCAGGGCGGCGGCGTCACCGCGGGCCAGGGCGTCGTCGAGGGCGCGTTGCAC
>NZ_JBYCLE010000004.1:0-3697 GCF_057473765.1 Mycobacterium sp. TH-M106
GGATGGCGCATCACCTTTGCCGGGCTGGAGAACATTCCGGAACGCGGCGGCGCGCTGGTCGCCGTCAACCACACCAGCTACGTGGACTTCTACCCGGCCTCGATAGCGGCCTTCCGGCGCCGCCGTCGGCTGCGGTTCATGCTCAAGGCCGAGATGTGTGACGTGCCGGTGGTCAACTTCGTCATCAAGCACGCCAAGCTGATCCCGGTGGACCGGCGGGCCGGGGCCGACGCCTACGCGCTGGCGGTGCAGCGGCTGAGGGAGGGCGAACTGCTCGGCGTACACCCGGAAGCCACCATCAGCCGCAGCTTCGAGCTCAGGGAGTTCAAAACCGGCGCCGCCCGCATGGCCCGAGACGCCGACGTGCCGATCATTCCGCTCATCGTCTGGGGCGCGCAACGCATCTGGACCAAAGATCATCCGAAGAAACTGTGGCGTAACAAGATTACCGTGCTGGCGAAAGTCGGCCAACCAGTGCGAGCCGCCGGCAGCGTCGAAAAGACCAATGCCGAACTGCGCCGGGCCATGACCGGGCTGCTCGACCAGGCTCAGCAGGAGTATCCGCGTCCGGCCGGCGCGTTCTGGGTGCCGCGGCGACTCGGCGGTAGCGCACCCATCCCGGCCGAGGCCGCGAAGCTCGACGAAGCGGAGCTTGCCGAGCGCGCCCGAAAGCGTGCGGAGCGTTTGGAAGGCGGCGAGGTGCCCGGCGCCCGGTGGCGGCGGGTATTCGCTGGGGCGGGCCGTCGCCGGTGACCTCGACCACGAAGCCGGCGCTGATCGCCAGCGACGTGGACGGCACCTTGCTCGACCACGACGAGTCGGTCACCCCGCGTACCCGTGCGGCCGTGCACGCCGCCGTCGACGCCGGCGCGCGGTTCATCCTGGCAACCGGGCGCCCGCCCCGCTGGATCGGTCCGGTCGTCGACGCACTCGGGATGGCGCCGCTGGCGGTCTGCGCCAACGGCGCCGTCATCTACGATCCGGCGATCGACCGGGTGATCGCGGTCCGCACCCTGTCCGTCGACGCTCTCGCTGAGCTGGCCGAGATCGCCACCGGCCTCATCCCGGGTGCGGGGCTGGCTGTCGAGCGGGTCGGCGACAGCGCACACGACGCCGCGACACCGCAGTTCGTCAGCTCACCGGGCTACGAGCACGCGTGGCTCAACCCGGACAACACCGAGGTGTCGCTCGACGACCTGCTCAGCGCACCGGCCATCAAGCTACTGATCCGCAAGGCCGGCGCAGCCAGCTCGGATATGGCGGCCAGGCTGGCCGGCCACCTCGGCACCGCCGGGGCGCTCACCTACTCCACCGACAACGGCCTGGTCGAGGTCCTGCCGTCGGATACCAGCAAGGCCACCGGCATCGACGAGCTGATCCGGCCGCTGGGAATCGCCGCCGGCGACGTGGTGGCGTTCGGGGACATGCCCAACGACCTGCCGATGCTGCGGCAGGCCGGCCTCGGGGTGGCGATGGGCAACGCCCATCCCGACGTGCTGGCCGCCGCCGACGAGGTGACGGCCGCCAACACCGACGACGGGCTGGCCCGGGTGCTGGAACGCTGGTGGCGCTGAGCGCGGTTCTCCACCGGCTTCAGGCGGCTGGCTCCGAGCTCACCTCAATCGCCGAGAATCGCTCTAGCTGCAGCGGCGGGCCGTCCGGGGCGGCCGCCGGCAACTGCTCGGCGACGCCGTCGACGACCCGGGTGACGGTGCCGCTGGCCCGGTCGAAGTTCAGGGTTCCGTGTTGGAAATTCTGCCCCACCCACTCCGGCTCCTGAAACTCCGCGCTGGTCGGCAACCCCAACGCGCCGCGCTCGTAACCCAGCGAGGCCCAGGCATCGTAGATCGCCCCGGTGACCGGCTGCGCGCCGGTCTCCGGGGACCAATACATCGCACCGTGGTCGAAGGTGGCGTAGCGTGCAACCCCGTCGGCGGCCGCCTCCGGTGACGTCGGCGCGCCCAGCGCACTGTCGGATCCGCCCAGCTGTTGCCAGCGGGCGTGGATGGCGCCGCCCTCCAGCATCCGGATCAGCTCTTGCGGGCCCGGCGGTTCGTTGAATCGTCCTGCGATATCGCGGATTTGGTTCAAGATCGCATAACCGGCAGCACCCGGGCAGTCGGTGTCGTCGACGTCGCGATGGCCGATGACGACGGGCAGCGCCACCGTGGTGCCACGGACGAAGTGGGTGTAGGAACCCCCTGCCGAGGACAGCTGCGTCGCACCCCGCGGGTCGATGCGGTCCAAACCCAGCCGCCAGCCCAGCAGCCGCCCGACGGTGCTGATCTGGACGGGTGGTGGTGGCGCGTCTTCGAAGTCTCCGATCATCGACACCCCCCAGGTGTCGCGGTTGAACCCACCGGCGTGCGCGCCCTCCACCGGCTTGGTGAGGCCGCCGGCCCGGCCCTCGAAAACCTGGCCGTACTTGTCCACCAATGCGTTGTAGCCGATGTCGCACCAGCCCAGCATCTGGGTGTGATATGCGTAGATGGCGCGCACGATCCCCGCCGAGTCCTGCGGTGTGTAGTCGTTGCTTCCGGCGGTGTGGTGAACGACCGCGGCGCGCACCGGCATGCCGTCCGCGGTGTCTCGGCACCGGTTGGAGCGGGGGCCGCCCCAGTGGCTGCGGGGGACGATGGCAGGCGGCTGGCCCGGCCCGGTGATCGCGGCTGGCGGTGTCCACTGCAGGTCGACCGGCGCCCGCGGCGGGGAGATCAGCACCGCGGAGACGTTCTGTGCGAACGGCTGCTCGGCGGTGGCCGGAACATATCCCAGGTTGGGTCTGACCGCCGGACCGGCTACCGGTGGCTTGACGAAGGCCGCAGTCGCCGGTGCGGCGACCGGCCTGGTGACCGCGATCTGCACAGTGGTGGTGGTGCCGACGAATACCGGATCGGTGCCGTTGCGGGTCTCATCCCGGGTCTCACCCCAGGTATGCTGCCCGGTCTCACCCCCTGTCTTAAACCCAGTTTTATGCCCGGTCTTATGTCCGGTCTTAAACCAGGGCCCCCAGGACCCGTCGGGACGCTTGGCGCGCACCCGCGCCGACGTGCCGGTCAAGTCCGCGCCGGTCAGTGCGACCATCGAAAACGGTTCGGCCTGGGTGACTTCGCGGACGGTGACGCCGGCCGGCAGGTCGGGCAATGGCCGCTGGGTCAGCCGGGTCAGCTGAGTTGGAGCCGCGCTCGGCTGGCCCCGCGACGGTGCGAGTCCGAGTGCCGAATCGAGCGTCCACGGCAGCAGCACCATGGTCGCGACGGTCGCGGTCAGCACGATCGTCGGCGCAGGGCGACGGGATGGCACGAACCGATGTTACGTATGTGCTTAGTGTTGTTAATGATGCGACACGCATCAGCGGGCCGCCGATGCATGTGGTAACGGCACCGCAGAGCCTTCTGGCTGCCGGACCAGACGATCCGGGCCGGCCCTGCGGTGCCGTCGGGGTGACCGGCGCCTCAGCTCGCCGGTGCTGCTGCTGCCGCCGCTTCGGCGGGTGCCGCCGCTGCGTCCACCGCCGCCGCAGGTGCTGCCGCCGCGGCGGCCGGTGCGGCGGCGCCCTGGGCGGCCTGCATGATGGACGGGATAACCACGCTCTTGAGCAGGTCGAGAGCCTGCCCGGCACCCAGCTGGTTGGCGGCGCTCATCAGGTCACTGACGATCCCGCCGCTGCCGGAGCTGGCGGCGGCGGATGGCGCGG
>NZ_JBYCLE010000005.1:0-19407 GCF_057473765.1 Mycobacterium sp. TH-M106
TTTGCGGGTTACTGTCCCCGGTGGGCCTAGGAGGACTCGAACCTCCGACCTCTTCGTTATCAGCGAAGCGCTCTAACCGCCTGAGCTATAGGCCCGCGCTCGCGCACAGCCGAGCGACGAGATTACCGCAAGCGCCACCTGCTCCCAAAATATGATGCGCCGGCTCAGTCGCGATCCGCCAATGTCACTTCGACACCACCGATCAGATCGGTACTCAGGTTGTAGATAACCGCGCCCAGGGTCGCCATCGCGGTCAGCAAGACGATGTTCACCAGGCCGATCAGCACGGCACTGCCGAAAATAAAGCCACCGGAGACCAGCTCGCCGGTGCCGCTGGTGTTGGTCAGCAGATCACCAACGTTGCTGTTGAGTTTGCTCCATACACCCATGCTGCCCAACACCAGGTAGAGCAACGCCACGGCAATCATCCAGACGAAGAACGACGCCACCGACAGCAGCAGCGACACTTTCAACGCGCTCCACGGATCGATTCGGCGGATCTGCATGCTGGCCCGCACCGGGCCTCTGGACCGCGCCGAAACTTGGACGCGGCGCTCGGCCACCCATGCCGACCCCGTCGACCCCCTCGACGCCGCAGCGCCGCCGGGCTCAGCGGGCGGCTTGCGCTGTGCCGCACGAGAGTTCGCCTCGGACAGGTCCGGCAGCTCACTGCCATAGGCGTCGGCTTGCTGGCTGTCGATGCGCGCCGGGTCCGGTTGGCCCGTCCCGGTTTTGGCCGGTGCGGACTTGGCGCCCGGCGCGGCGGTGCCGGAGATGAACCGGGTCAACCGCGCATCCACTCCGGGGGACTGACCCGCCGGCCGAGGTTGCTGCTGCACCGGCGGTTCCGGCGAGTGCGGCGCCGCCGGACGGGACCGTGCAGCCGCGCTGCGTTGCCAGGGCGGAGGCTCACCGGTCTCGGTGATTCGGCCGGCCCCGGCTCGAGCTCCCGGTCGCTGACCGGTGGCGTCAGCCGAGCCGTCCGGCTTCGCCGGGCTATCCCTCGGCTCGGGGTATTCCGGTCCGTTCGGTGTAGTCACCCACGGCTCCTTACCTGCGCGCCCGGGCCGGGTCAGCTGCCCGAGTCCTCGGTCACGCCTTCCTCGGCGTTTCGTGCAATGGCTAACAGTGTGTCGCCCTCGCCCAAGTTCATCAACCGAACTCCCTTGGTCTGCCGTCCAGCTTTCCGGACCTGCCGCGCCCTGGTGCGGATCACCCCGCCGATCGAGGTGATGGCGTACAGCTCGCTGTCGTCATCGACGATCAGTGCCCCTATCAGCCGACCCCGACGGGAATCGTACTGGATGGTCCGGATCCCCTTGCCGCCGCGACCCTGCGCGCCGTACTCCTCGATGGCGGTGCGCTTGGCATATCCGCCGGCGGTGGCGACCAGCAGGTAAGTGCCCTCGCGCACCACGTTGAGTGACAGCAGCCGATCGTCTGCGTTGAACCGCATACCGTGCACACCGGAGGTCGCGCGACCCATCGGGCGCAGTACGTCATCGGTCGCCGCGAACCGGATGGACTGCCCGTTGGCCGATACCAGCAGCAAGTCGTCGTCGCTGGAACACAGCACGGCGCCGACCAGTTCATCGCCGTCGCGCAAGTTGACAGCCACGATCCCGCCGGAGCGGTTGGAGTCGAAGTCGGTCAGCCGCGACTTCTTCACCAGCCCGTTGCGGGTGGCCAGCACCAAATAGGGGGCGTCCTCGTAACTCTGGATCTGGATGACTTGCGCGATGCGTTCCCCAGGCTGGAAGGCCAGCAGATTGGCGACGTGCTGGCCGCGCGCATTGCGAGCAGTCTCCGGCAGCTCATAAGCCTTGGCCCGGTAGACCCGGCCGTGGCTGGTGAAAAACAGGATCCAGTCGTGCGTCGAGCACACAAAGAAGTGTGCGACGATGTCGTCCTGCTTAAGGCCGGCACCCTGTACGCCCTTGCCGCCCCGCTTCTGGCTGCGGTACAGATCGGTCTTGGTCCGTTTCGCGTAGCCGGTCTCGGTGATGGTGACGACGACCTCTTCACGCGCAATCAGGTCCTCGTCGCTGACGTCGCCGTCGGCAGCGATGATCCGGGTGCGCCGGTCATCGCCGTACTTCTCCACGATCTCGGCGAGTTCGTCGTGGACGATCGTCCGCTGCCGTTCAGGCCTGGCCAGGATATCTTCCAGATCGGCGATCTCGGCTTCGATTTTGGCCAGGTCGTCGATGATCCTCTGGCGTTCCAGGGCGGCCAGCCGACGCAGCTGCATGTCGAGGATGGCTTGCGCCTGCACATCGTCGATGTCGAGCAACCCCATCAAGCCCTGTCGTGCGTCGTCGACTGTCTGCGACCCCCGGATCAGTGCGATCACCTCGTCCAGGGCGTCTAGTGCTTTGACCAGGCCGCGCAGGATGTGGGCCCGCTCGTTGGCCTTGCGCAGCCGGTAGGTGGTGCGCCGCACGATCACGTCGAGCTGGTGGTCGACGTAGCGGCGGATCAGCTGGTCTAGCCGCATGGTGCGGGGCACCCCGTCGACGATGGCCAGCATGTTGGCGCCGAAGCTGGTCTGCAGTTGGGTGTGCTTGTAGAGGTTGTTCCGCACCACCTTGGCTACCGCGTCGCGTTTCAGTTCGACGACGATACGCAGCTCGCCCTTGCTGCTGTGGTCCTCGATGTTGGCGATGCCGGTCAGCTTGCCGTCGCGCACCTGCTCGGCGATCGAGGTGATGAAGTTGTCGTGGTTGACCTGGTACGGCAGCTCGGTGATGATCAGCGAGCTGCGGCCTTTGGCGTCCTCGCCGATCTCCGCGACTCCACGCATCCGGATCGAACCGCGTCCGGTGGTGTAAGCGTCGGTGACGCCCTGTACTCCGACGATCAGCGCGGCCGTCGGAAAGTCCGGACCCTTCACCCGCTCCATCACCGCGGCCAGGGTGACCTCTTCGTCGGCGTCGAAGTTGTCCAGGCACCAGAACACGGCCTCGGCGAGCTCGGCCAGGTTGTGCGGCGGGATGTTGGTCGCCATGCCGACCGCGATGCCCCCGGAGCCGTTGGCCAGCAGGTTCGGGAACCGGCTGGGCAGCACCGTGGGTTCTTGCACCCGCCCGTCGTAGTTGGGGATGAAATCGACGGTCTCCTCGTCGATTTCACGCAACATCTCCATCGCCAGCGGAGTCAGTCGTGCCTCGGTGTTGTGGCTGACGAACCCGTTGGTGATGAACGCGTGGTCTTCCGTGTCGACCCGCAGGCTGTACACCGGCTGCACCCCAGCGGCGGTGACGCTGGCGACTTTTGCATAGTAGAAACGGCCGTCGGTGAGTTCGGAGGCGATCGCACGCACGTCTGGATCGGCGATATGGCCGAGGATTTCCTCGCCGCGGGTGCGCCAGCGCTGGATGCGGTCGATGTTGTGCCGATTCAGCCAGTCCTTGTCGACCCAGCGGCTGCCGCAGTGCCGGCGGATGAACCGGGTCAGCCCGGGAACATGATCGCTGTCCATACCGGCGCACGGCGGCATCGACGACAGGGTTTCGGTGAGCTTCTCCTGCTTGGCACCACCGAAACCGATCTGGCTGGCGAACAGTTCGGCCTGGGCGCGGTTGGTGATGACGACCTTGTACTCGCCGACAGCATGGCGGTAACGGCTGGAGATTACCCCGAATTCCAGCAGCAGCTGCTGGACGTCTTTGGCCAGTCGCTCGCTGCGCGTAGAGTAGGAGATCTGGATCGTGTTGCGAGGCAGGGCAGAGCAGGAGCCGTCGCCCTCGAAGAGGGCCTGCAGGAACACTCGCTTCACCGAGGCGGGGGAGTGCCAGAGCCATTCCGGCACCACCTTTTCTGCCGAACGCTGCCCACACAATTCCCCAAGTCGGGCCGGATTGTGGATATCAAGTTCATACAGCAGCGATCCTGATCTGATCCTCCGTTGCGAGACGTACCGCTCACCGCCGACAACAGCGTCGTAAGCGCCCACAACCATGTGAAAGTAATCGCGGTCAAGGTTGTTGAACCCCGCCCGCGTCTCAGACACGAAACCCTCGCTGATGAAAGCTCCCAACAGGAGCGCTTCCATCGTTACGTGCCAGTCGACTGGGCCGAACTCCGTTGGAGGAGTCCGCTGCAGCACCACGTGATCGTCAGGGCGGATCTCTTCGATCAGCTTCCACAGCAGCGTGGGCACACCGCCGACATCGACCAAGCACAGTAGCGGGTGGTTGGCCGTGCCGGTGACCTCGTAGCCTTCTGCAGTGCGCACCTTGTAGGTCTGGTGGTCGCCCGAATGGAACAAACAATCTGCCGCAACCGGGTTGCCGTGCCGGTTGAGCACCTTCGTCTCGATCGCGTTGTCGGAGCCGGGTTGGGCGCCTTCAAAGACATCTCCGATGCGTATAGACTGACCAAATGGTAAGCGCACCAACGTATCTGCCGTACTGCAGTAGCGCATTGCGGCTGGTGGATCGTTGCCCGGCGACCCGAAGTTGCCCTGGCCGTCGACTAGCGGATAGCGCAACGACCACGGCTGGGCCATTCGCACCAGGGTGTCGTAGATGGACGCGTCGCCGTGCGGGTGGTAGTTGCCCATCGTCTCGGCGACCGAGCGGGCCGATTTGGCGTGACTGCGATCCGGGCGGAAACCGGAGTCGAACATCGCATACAGCACCCGGCGGTGTACCGGCTTGAGCCCGTCGCGCACCTCCGGCAGCGCCCGGCCCACGATGACGCTCATCGCGTAGTCGATGTAGCTGCGCTGCATTTCCTGCTGGATGTCTACCGGCTCGACCCGGTCGACCGAGCCGTCGCCCGGTGGCAGCGTGGTGTCTGTCATCTGCTCCTCGTTAGTCGGTCAGAATCCCGCGGTGATGTCACCCCGTCAGACATCCAAGAAACGAACGTCTTTCGCGTTACGCGTGATGAAGCTGCGCCGCGCTTCGACGTCGTCGCCCATCAGGATGGAGAACAGCTCGTCGGCAGCGGCAGCGTCATCGAGGGTGACCTGGCGCAGCACCCGCGCTGCCGGGTCCATCGTGGTCTCCCACAGCTCCTTGGCGTCCATCTCGCCCAAGCCTTTGTAGCGCTGGATGCCGTCGTCGGCGTTGATCTTCTTGCCGGCCTTCTTCCCGGCCGCCAGCAGGCCGTCTCGCTCGCGGTCAGAGTAGGCGAATTCCGGCTCGGCGCCACGCTGCCACTTCAGCTTGTACAGCGGCGGCTGCGCCAGGAACACGTGCCCGTGTTCGATCAACGGCCGCATGAATCGGAACAGCAGGGTCAGCAGCAAGGTAGCGATGTGCTGCCCGTCGACATCGGCATCGGCCATCAGAACGATCTTGTGGTAACGCAGCTTGGAGATGTCGAACTCGTCGTGGATTCCAGTGCCCAGTGCGGTGATGATCGCCTGCACCTCGGTATTTTTCAGCACCCGGTCGATGCGCGACTTCTCCACGTTGATGATCTTGCCGCGCAGCGGCAAGATCGCCTGGAATTCCGAGTCGCGGCCGCTCTTGGCCGAGCCTCCAGCCGAATCACCTTCCACCACATACAGTTCCGACTTGCTGGGATCTCCGGAACGACAGTCTGCCAGCTTTCCGGGAAGCCCCCCGAGGTCAGTGGCGCTCTTGCGGCGCACCAAGTCCCGGGCCTTGGCGGCCGCGATACGAGCCTGAGCCGACGAAATTGCCTTGTTGATCACCACCTTGGCCTCGGACGGGTTGGCTTCGAACCAGTGCGCAAGCTGCTCGTTGCAGACCTTCTGCACGAAAGACTTCACTTCTGTGTTGCCGAGCTTGGTCTTGGTCTGGCCCTCGAACTGCGGTTCTTTGACCTTGACCGAGATGACGGCGGACAGGCCCAGCCGAACATCATCACCGGTCAGGTTGGGTTCTTTGTCCTTGAGTAGCTTTTTGTCTCGAGCATACTTGTTGACAACCGAGGTCAATGCCGTCCGGAAGCCTTCTTCGTGGGTGCCGCCTTCCGCGGTGTTGATGGTGTTGGCGAAGGTGTGCACCGATTCGGTATAGCTGTTGTTCCACTGCATGGCGACTTCGACCTCGTGACCCTCGCCCTTGCCGGAGAAATCCACGATGCTGGAGTGGATCGGGGTCTTCGTGCTGGTGCTGTTGATGTGCTTGACGTAGTCGACCAGCCCGCCGGGGTAGTGGAACGACCGCCGCTTGACCCTTTTCGGTGCGGCCGACTCGGCGGCCTTCGCTTCGGCCGACTTCGGAGCCTCGGCCACGTCACTGACGACCTCGTCGACCACGTCTTGCGGGGTGACCCGCGCGTCGGTGAGGGTGATGGTCAGCCCTTTGTTGAGGAACGCCATCTCCTGCAGTCGGCGCGTGACCGTCTCGAAGTTGTACTCGGTGGTTTCAAAGACGTCCGGATCGGCCCAGAACCGAACGGTGGTGCCGGTCTTTTTGGTCTCCGCTCCCTGTTTGAGCGTGCCCGGCACCGAGTGGTCATAGCACTGGAACCATTCGTGGCCGTTGGTGTAGATCTCGACCTCCAAGCGGGTCGACAGCGCATTGACCACTGATACACCAACCCCGTGCAGTCCACCGGAGACCGCGTATGCGCCGTTCTCGCCACCGAATTTGCCGCCCGCGTGCAGCTGGGTCATCACGACGTCGACCGCGGGGATACCAGATTCGTGCATTCCGACTGGGATACCCCGGCCGTTGTCGCGCACTTCCACGCCGCCGTCCTCGAGGAGGAGCACATCGATGGCGGTCGCATAGCCGGCCATCGCCTCGTCCACCGAGTTGTCGACCACCTCCCAGACCAGATGGTGCAACCCACGCTCACCGGTGGAACCGATGTACATACCAGGACGTTTGCGGACGGCCTCGAGCCCTTCGAGAATTGTGATGGCCTGGGCGTCGTACGTGGGTTGCGCTTTTTTCTTCTGGGCAGCCACGGTCGGAAAGCTCTCCTCAGGGGTCATGTGCACGCGGTGAAGTTACCGCGACGAGTCGGTTGCCAGTCTACCGTGATCCACAGACAGGACCGGTTTTCTTACGGTGTTTCCCGCTATCTGATCGGCCCGTGACGTCGATATCGCCACCGCAGGAGTGATCTCCCGCTGGCCAGACGGATTTGCGAGCTTGTAGAGGCGCTCAGGCAGTACCTCTCGGTGGCTCTCAGTGCCTCTCGGTGCCCATCGCGGGTTGGACGGCCGGTCAGCCGTAGGTGTCGCGGGGCCCCCGGCCGGCGATGTGCAACGGCCCCTTGCGCCACGATGGCGTGGTCGGCCCGGTGATTTTCAGCGCCGTTACCACCCCGTTGCCGACCGCGGCCGCGATCTTGGCTATCAGCTGTGCCTGCACGATCCGCAGCTGGGTAGCCCATGCCGTCGACTCCGCGGACACGCTGAGCACCCCATCACGTAACCCGGTCGGTGTGGCATGATCGGCGATCTGGCGACCTACCACCGACGGCCACTGACCCAATATCGCGCCTTCGGCGACCCGCATCGACCAACCCCGGGTGCGGGCCACGTCCCGAGTCGCCGCGCCCAGCGGTTGCGGGTCACGCCGATCCGCGCCCGGACCCGACCAACTGCGGCGGCTACCGCGGCCGGCCACGCGGCGCAGAGTCGATGATCTCCGACCCCGGCCGACGTCTTTGCCCTCCTTGCGCGCTGCATCGCGCGCTTCCTGCAAGATGCGCTCGACGAGATCCACCGCGGCCGGAGGCTCGGCGGCGGGGTTGTGTTGGTCAGTCATTTACGCTTCCCCCGCCAACGGGCGCAGATACTATCTCCGCCACCTTCGACACCCGTCCGTCGTCAACATCGGCGAGGGTTATCAATATTTGAGTGGCCCCCCAGTCCGGTGGAATATCACCCGGTACCGCCGCTGTCACCAGCGACTGTTCCGCAGAACCAGCGACCTTAGCCAACGCTCGTCGTCGAGCACCGTCCAATTCAGCGAACACGTCATCAAGCAGCAGAACCGGCTCGGGCCCCTCGCTACGCAAGAGTTCGTAAGCGGCTAGTCGCAGAGCCAGCGCCACCGACCATGATTCACCGTGACTGGCAAACCCTTTCACCGGTCGGTCACCGAGTCGCAGTTCCAACTCGTCGCGGTGCGGACCGACCAGACACACTCCACGTTCAAGCTCAGCGGAGCGACGTTGTGACAGCGCGGACAGCAGTGCCTCCCTCAGGCAGGCCACATCGCCAGTGAGGTCTTCGACAGCCATCTCCAGGTTGGGCCGGTAAGAGATAGCGACGCTTCGTCGGTCCGGCGCCAACAGCTGGTAGGCCTTCTCAACCTCCGGCGCTAACTGGTTCACTACATCGATGCGCGCCGCCATCAGTTCAGCGCCGTGAGCCGCCAACTGTTCATCCCAAACATCGATGGTGTTGCGTACATCGCGACCAGTACGGTCGCTACCCCGGAGCACCCCGGCCGCGCTTTTGAGCAGCGCCGTCCGCTGACGCAACACCCGATCGTAATCGGCCCGGATACCCGCGACTTGCGGCCGACGCTGACTGGCCAGGTCGTCCAAGTACCGGCGCCGCTCGCCAGGCTCACCACGAACCATAGCAAGATCCTCAGGCGCAAACAGCACTGCGCGCAGTACCCCGATGACCTCGCGCACGTTGCGTACCGGTGCCCGGTTCAAGCGCACCTTGTTGGCCCGCCCGGCCGTGATCTCCAAGTCGACAGCGAGTTCACGGCCGTTATTGACAACAATCGTCGACACCAAGGCGCGACTGGCTCCCACCCTGATCAACGGTGCATCACCAGCCACCCGATAAGAACCCAGGATTACCGAATACCACAGCGCCTCAACAAGGTTCGTCTTACCATAGCCGTTGGGGCCCACCAGCACGGTGGCTCCGGGCTTCAATTCAAGGTCGACGTGCGCCCATGACCGGAAATCACACAACCCCAAATGGCGGACATACACCTCAACGATCCACCTCTGTCATCACCGCGTGAGGTCCATCACCCGGGCAGCCGAACCGGCATGAGCAAATAAACATAATCAGACGGTAACGGCGGGAACGGACCAGCTCCTTGCGGTGGCGGGTCCCCGTCGCGAGCAGGCCGCAGCACCGCTGGTTTTTTCGGATCAGTGAATCCTAACGACACCCGCTCGCTGTGCAATGAACCTAATCCGTCGGTCAGGTAGGTCGGATTGAACGCGATCGTTAACGGCTCGCCGGCAAAATCCACCAATAAGTCCTCTTCCGCATGACCGCCGTCGCCGGCATCTGCTGAGAGTCGCAACGTTGCATGATCCAGCTCCATCCGGACTTGGGCACCACGATCAGCCACCAACGCGACTCGTTTGATCGCCTCAATCAACTCCGCCACTCCCACCGTGACGATCGCACTGTGCTCGCTGGGCAGCAACTGACGGAATTTAGGGAACTCCGCATCCAGCAACCGAGTAGTACTGCGTTTCCCGGCGCCACTGATGCCCAACAAGCCCTCCCTACCCACTGCGGATCCCGTCCCCAAGGCCAGGTGCACCTCGGAACCCTCAACCCCGGCCTTGGCGGCCTCGACTAAGGTCTTCGCCGGCACCAGCACCGCTGCCTCGACCTCAGCAGACCCCGGTGATGAAGACCAGGTCAGCTCGCGAACCGCCAACCGGAACCGGTCAGTCGCCGCCAAAACCACTGTTTCACCGGAGATTTCAACTCGGATCCCGGTCAACATAACCAGTGTGTCATCCCGGCCTGCCGCGACTGAAACCTGGCCGATCGCCTCAGTGAACAGCTCGGCGGGCATCGCACCGGTCTCCTCCGGCAACGTCGGTAGCGTCGGGTAATCCTCCACCGCCATTGTCGGCAGGGCGAATCTGGCGTTGCCGCACGTCAACAACGCCCGAGTGCCCTCAACGCTGACGTCGACAGGGCGAGGCGGCAATGCTCGCGTGATATCCGACAGCAACCGACCAGATACCAGCACACGGCCCGGCGAGGCGATCTCAGCAGCCAGGGTCACCTCAGCGGAAACCTCAAAATCGAACCCGGACACGGTCAGACCGGTGTCTGAGCCGACCAGTAGAACCCCGGCCAACACCGGCACGGTCGGTCTCTGCGGCAGGTTTCGCGCGACCCAGGCCACCGCATCGGCGAACTCGTCCCGGTCCAGGCGAAACTGCAAGTTCGTCAGATCAACGTCGGTGGTTGCCGCGTCCATAGTGTTCCTTCGTCACCCGTGTCATTCTTCGTATCAAGCTTGAGCCGGCGGCTGCGTACGACAAGCGTAACGGCGGTCGGAAACTCACCGTACGGCCTCCGGGTGCATCGTGAAAGGCATTCGGCGATGCCGGCAGGACCGACTTCAGGACCGATCAAGTCCAGGCTGAGCCGGACTGAGCCGAACTGATGGGGGATGTGCATGGCGTCCATCCCCAACGGTGTTCTTCTATGAAGGATTGAGGTGAAAGACAAGTATCAGTAGTAGGGCTTGTGGATCTTGGGCAGTGGCGTCATCGTCGCTGTTGAGCGGGGCCCGCGGGTGGGGACCATCGGTGGACGACAGTGGTGATACCGCGATGGTGGTTGGGGATCGAGTGTGACTTGTGTATGGGGATCGGGGCTAGGTGGCCTACCGTCGACAAGTTATGCACAGCGGGGTGCACAGCGGGGTGCTCATGTCAAGGAGGTGCACGGTCCCACTGTTTGCGATCGGTGGTGTGGGTGCGCCGGGCGCCTGTGAGATCAACGCTTGGCGCGTTGGCGAATCCGGGCGGTAAGTTCTGTGACTTGGTCGAAAACCTCTCGTCGTTCGGCCATCTCGCTGCGGATTTTCCGGTCGGCGTACATCACGGTAGTGTGGTCGCGGCCGAACGCCTGGCCGATCTTGGGGAGCGACAGATCGGTGAGCTCACGGCAGAGATACATGGCGACCTGCCGAGACTGCGCCAGCGGCCGGGTTTTGCCGGGACCGCGTAATTCCTCGACGGTGGTGTCGAAGTATTCGGCGATCGTGGCCATGATGGTCGCGGGGCTGATGTGGATGGTGCTGGCGTCGGCGACGAGGTCACGCAGCACGATCTCGGCGAGTGGTTTGTCGATTGTTGTTTTGTTCAGGGATGCGAACGCGGTCACTCGGATGAGCGCACCTTCGAGTTCTCGAATGTTGCGTTCGATACTGGTGGCGATTAACTCGAGCACGTCGTCGGGTACGTCGAGCCGTTCCATCTGTGCCTTTTTACGGAGGATGGCGATGCGCGTCTCAAGGTCGGGGGGTTGGACATCAGCGATCAAGCCCCATTCGAATCGGGTGCGCAGGCGGTCTTCGAGAGTGGCGAGCTGTTTCGGCGGGCGGTCAGAAGAGATGACGATCTGCCTGTTGGCGTTGTGGAGGGTGTTGAAGGTGTGGAAGAACTCTTCTTGGATGCCTTCTTTGCCTTCGATGAACTGGATGTCGTCAACCAGCAGTACGTCGATGTCGCGATAGCTGCGTTTGAACGCGACGCGACGGTCATCGCGCAGTGAGTTGATGAAGTCGTTGGTGAATTCTTCGGTGGAGACGTACTTGACGCGCATGCCGGGGAACAGTCGTTGGGTATAGTTACCGGCTGCGTGCAGAAGATGTGTTTTACCCAGTCCGGACTCACCCCAGATGAACAACGGGTTGTAGGCGCGCGCCGGTGCTTCGGCGATAGCCAGCGTGGCGGCGTGTGCGAACCGGTTGGAAGCGCCGATAACGAAACTGTCGAAGGTGTATCGACGGTTGAGGCTGGTTCCCTCGGCAGCGGTCGGATCGTTGCTGGGCCGTTCGGTGAAGTACGTCGGCCACTCGTATTGGGTGTCGACAAGGTCGACGAGGTCGGCATCGCCGTCGTCTGTGTCGCTGCGGGTTTCGGCGACTGCATGTTCAGTGTCTTCTGTGGGTGGTGCGATGCGGACGCCGAGCTCGATGGGCTGGCCCAGGCGACGACTGAGTGCATCGGTGATCTGGGTGCGGAGGTGGCGCTCGATCTCATTTTGGACGAAGCTGCTGGGCACTGAGAGCAGCGCGAACCCTTCGACGATGGCGATCGGTTGTACCAGGTTGAGCCAGGCTTTTTGTTGTGGGGTCAAGACGGTAGGCAAGGAGTCGCCGTTACCGACTGGGACGTCGGTGTTAGCGGTGAGTTCGGAGACAACGGCGTCCCAGACTGTCACGAAGCCCGGGCCGGGGTCATCGGTCAGGTTATCGGTCAAAGACAGATCCCTCTGGTTCGGCGTCGAGACGCATCCTCTTGTGGTGCGATGGCGAACTGTCCACACTGCTATACACAGGTGTGGATAACGCGTTCATGCGCAGGTCGCGACTGATGAGCCGCTGCACCTGAACTCGGCGCTTCGCACAGCCAGCAAGGCCTGTCGGGATTGACGGCCGATCCGTCGTCGCTTGGTTGTTGGGTACCGTTCCGGTGCTGAACGGCATTGCCAGAAGTTAACAGGTTTGGTTGAGGGTGGCCAATCATTCGGTGATATTGGTTCAGGTGATCGAGATTTTGGTCATCGGGTGTGGCCGATGAGGCGGTTGTGGGTAGTGGCAACGGGTGGCAACGGGTGGCAACGGCGAGGGGCGGCCGGTGACGGGCGGTGGGATAACGGCACGTGAGGTTTGACCTGGCGAACTGACGTCAGTAACCTTCGAACGGTCGCCCGAGCGTCGGCGATACGGCTGTGGCCGGTGCCCCGCCGACGACGGAGGTTAGCAAGTCGGCCCCGAGCGACATACAGAAGTTTAGCCAAACTTACTAGTGCCTCGGCTACCGTAGGCACACCGTAGTGGGGTGTGTGCGGCAGATGCGATGCGCAGCAAGGAGAGTGTGCCGTGACCAAGGGCAAGCGGACCTTCCAGCCGAATAACCGCCGGAGGGCCCGGGTGCATGGTTTCCGGCTTCGTATGCGCACCCGTGCCGGGCGTGGGATTGTCTCGGGGCGGCGCCGAAAAGGGCGGCGTTTGCTGACTGCTTGAGCACGAGTACCGGAAACGGGTCGGACTGGCTAGGTGGACGGGTTGGGAACGGTGCTCCCAGCGCAGTACCGGATGCGGCGATCGGCTGATTTCGCCGCGACGGTGAAATACGGAAGAAGGGTTGTGCAGCGCGACATCGTGATCCACGCCCGGGGGATCGGCGAATCACCGGTCAGGGGTGCTGAGGGTGCTGAGATGTCGGGTCCACGCGTCGGCTTGATCATCGGGAAGTCGGTAGGTTCGGCGGTGCAGCGGCACCGGGTCGCGCGGCGACTGCGGCATGCTGCGCGCAGTATCATCGCCGGATTGGAACCGTCAGGGCAGGTGGTGATTCGTGCGCTCCCGGGCAGCAGCCACATGAAGTCAGGGTGCTTGGAGCAGCAGCTCAAGTCGGGCCTGGAGTGCATTGGTCGACTGGAGGGTGGCTACCGGTGAGATACCAGAGATTCACGATGACCCGGTTGGCCCGCTCGTTGCGCGGGGAGCCGGTGCGGGCGGTGATCTTCCTCATCGAGCTGTACCGCCATACGATCTCACCGCTGCGACTGCCCAGTTGCCGGTTCATGCCCACCTGCAGTCAGTATGCGGTGGAGGCACTGCGCGAGTACGGCCTGATCCGAGGAACCTGGCTGGCGGTAATCCGACTGGGAAAGTGTGGGCCGTGGCATGCCGGTGGATGGGATCCGATACCCGAACGGGCCGAACTGGTGCTGACCGGTCGAGGGCCTTGCGCGCCGGCAAAGCAGGGGGGGAGCGAGCCGGTTGTTTAATTGGGCTAGTCTCGACGTCGTCTACTACCCGGTATCAGCCATTATGTGGTTGTGGTACAAGGCTTTTGCAATGATGCTGGGACCGTCCAGCTTCTTTGCGTGGGCGCTGTCGGTAGTGTTCCTGGTTTTCACCCTGCGTGCATTGTTGTACAAGCCCTTCGTCCGCCAGATTCGGACCACCCGACAGATGCAGGAGCTGCAGCCGCAGATCAAGGCACTCCAGAAAAAGTACGGTAAAGACCGCCAGAAGATGGCGCTGGAGATGCAGAAGCTCCAGCGTGAGCACGGCTTCAACCCGATCCTCGGCTGCCTTCCGATGCTGGCGCAGATCCCGGTGTTCCTGGGGCTATATCACGTACTGCGGTCGTTCAACCGGACCACCGGCGGGTTCGGTCAGCCGCACCTCTCGGTGGACCAGAACCGGGCTACCGGCAACTATCTGTTCAGTCCCGCCGATGTGGCCCACTTCCTCGACGCCAATCTGTTCGGCGCGCCGCTCGGCGCATTCATGACGCAACGAACCGGCTTGGACGCGTTTACCGAATTCAGCCGCCCCGCAGTGATCGCTGTCGGGTTGCCGGTGATGATCTTGGCTGGCATCGCAACGTATTTCAACAGCCGAGCGTCGGTGGCGCGGCAGAGTCCGGAGGCTGCTGCCAACCCGCAAACCGCGGTGATGAATAAATTGGCGCTGTACGTGTTTCCGCTGGGAGTTGTGGTGGGTGGTCCGTTCCTGCCGCTGGCCATCATTTTTTACTGGGTCTCCAACAACATTTGGACGTTCGGTCAGCAGCACTACGTCTTCGGTTTGATTGCCAAGGAGGACGAGGCCAAGAAGGAGGAGGCGCTGCGACGACGTGCGGCGAACGCACCAGTGCCGGGCGCCAAACCCAAACGGACAACCAAGCCGCGACATGGAGGCGGCGGTGACGGTGCGACAGCGGACACGGTTGGTGAAGAGGCCACTGGCCTGGCAACGCCCGACGGGGAGACGAAAGGGGCTGGAAATGAACCGCGACCGGCACCGGCCGACGTAAGCAGGCCGAAACCGGTGGCGCGGAGTCGGGGCTCGCGCCCCGGTGCCAAGGCGAAGAAACGCCGGCGTTGAGGGAAACCATACCGGCGCCGGTGCGATTGGCGGTGATTACCGGCGGTGAATGTTGAGGAGGTATCCATGACAGACCCTGAGGTCGCAGAATGCAGCGGTACGGACCGTAGAGACGGGACCGACGCCACGGACGCCACCGCGGTGGCCGCAGGGAGGTCCGGGGACATGGAGAAGCAGTTGGTTGCCGAGGGGGAGATCGCCGGCGATTACCTGGAAGAGTTGTTGGATCTACTCGACTTCGACGGAGATATCGACCTGGACGTGCAGGGTGCCCGCGCGGTGGTCAGCATCGACGGCGGCGACGACCTGACAAAGTTGGTGGGCCGCCAGGGCGAGGTGCTCGACGCGTTGCAGGAATTGACCCGACTGGCTATACACCAGAAGACCGGGGAACGCAGCCGGCTCATGCTCGATATTGCCGGCTGGCGGCGACGGCGCCGGGAGGACTTGACCGCGTTAGGCGACGAGGTCGCCAGACGGGTGCTGCAGCACGGCGAGGATGAGAAGCTGACTGCGATGACGCCCTTCGAACGTAAGATCGTGCACGATGCCGTTGCGGCGGTGCCGGGTGTGCACAGCGAAAGCGAGGGCGTGGAACCGTCGCGCCATGTGGTGGTTCGGCCGGACTAGAGAGTTACAACGGTGTTGTTTCCAACCACGCGTTTTCTCCGTGAGGCGGAGGGATGTTTCACGTGAAACGTGTCGGGGTGGGAACCCCGGTCGGCCCTTCCGAGTGTGACGAACCATCTCCGGTGCCCCATGGTGTGCCGTCACTCAACGAACCACCCAACGCAGCATACGAAGTGTTCCGGGGACGCCTCGACCTGGCTCGGCGCTACGCAGCCATGCTGGTCCGTTCCGGTGTGCGGCGAGGATTGCTCGGGCCCCGGGAGACGGACCGGATCTGGGACCGGCACCTCCTCAATTGCGCCGCAATGGGTGAATTGCTGAAACCAGGAGAGCGCGTCATCGACGTTGGCAGCGGTGCCGGGCTGCCCGGATTGCCGCTGGCGATCGCCCGGCCGGATCTCGAGGTGGTGCTGGTGGAACCCTTGCTGCGCCGTAGCGAGTTCCTTCGCGAGGCTGTCGCAGAACTGGGCCTGGAGGTGGACGTGATCCGCGGACGCGCTGAAGAAGCTTCCACTCGTAACACGGTCGGCGGGGCGGACGCGGTGGTCTCGCGGGCGGTGGCGGCTTTGGGCAAGTTGACGGAGTGGAGCTTGCCATTGCTGCGCCCGGGCGGCCGGATGCTCGCCATGAAAGGCGAGCGCGCACAGGCAGAAGTGGTCGAACACCAGCGCGTGATGATCGCTCTGGGCGCCGAGGATGTCAGAGTGGTGAGATGTGGCGTGAACTATTTGACTCCGCCCGCAACCGTGGTGGTGGCGCTGCGCGGAGCGCGGAGCCGAGGCCAGCTGGCGGCGACACGGAGGGGGCCGAAGGGGTCGACATGACCACGAAAAGCGTAGCGCGCAAGCCTCGGCCTTCAGGCCGGGGAGAAGCGTATCCGAAGTTCGCGACCGCCCGCGATCAGGGCGCACTTGGTGGATCTGCGTCCGCTGCTACCGCTGCAGCGCTGTACCGGGTGAGCACGCAAAAACATCCGGAGGTTATGGCGACGACGCAGGGTTCGCCCGTCGGTGTTTCACGTGAAACACCGAACGAGTTCGATACCCCTATTGGCGCGGCGGCGGAACGCGCGATGCAGGTGCTGCACACCACCCACGAGCCGCTGCCGAAGCCGAAGCACCGTCGGGTGTTCACGGTAGCGAACCAAAAAGGCGGCGTCGGAAAGACCACTACGGCTGTGAACCTCGCAGGTGCGCTCGCTGTCCAAGGGCTCAAGGCACTCGTCATCGACCTGGACCCGCAGGGCAACGCGAGCACCGCATTGGGCATAACTGATCGCCAGTCCGGCACACCGTCGTCGTATGAGGTGCTGACAGGCGACATCCCGGTGAATGCTGCGCTGCGACAAAGTCCGCATAGTGAGCGGCTGTTCTGTGTACCGGCCACTATCGACCTGGCTGGGGCGGAGATCGAATTGGTCAGCATGGTTGCGCGCGAGAATCGACTGCGGACCGCCCTTGCCGGACTGGGCGACTGCGATTTTGACTATGTTTTCATCGACTGCCCGCCATCGCTCGGATTGCTCACGATCAACGCGCTCGTCGCGGCACCGGAGGTGATGATTCCCATCCAGTGTGAGTACTACGCTTTGGAGGGCGTGTCGCAGTTGATGCGCAACATCGAGATGGTGAAGGCTCATCTCAACCCCAGCCTCGAGGTGACCACGGTGCTTTTGACGATGTACGACGGGCGGACGAAGCTCGCCGACCAGGTAGCTGCTGAGGTGCGCCGGTACTTCGGCGACAAAGTTCTCCGCACCGTAATCCCGCGCAGCGTCAAGGTGTCCGAGGCGCCGGGATACAGCATGACGATCATTGATTACGATCCGGGATCACGTGGCGCGATGAGCTACTTGGATGCCAGCCGCGAGCTTGCCGGACGCGAGAGGCCGACTGCGGCCACGGGAAGATCATGACTTCCCGCCGCGACGATGCAGAGCGTAGCGATGGGGAGGAGCGGCGGCCATGAGTCAGGCGTCACGCCGGAAGGGTGGCCTGGGGCGCGGACTGGCGGCGCTGATCCCCACCGGGCCCGCCGATGCGGGATCGGCCTCGGGGGTGCTGGGTCCGCGGATGGGTGACGCCGCGGCGGACGTCGTGCTGGGCAGCCCGGTGCCGACTGGTGTGGACGGCAGAGAGACCATCGGGGCGGTCTACCGTGAAATCGATCCGGGGCTGATCGAGCCAAACCCGCGCCAACCGCGGCAAGTCTTCGACGACGAAGCGCTCACCGAACTGGTCCACTCCATCCGCGAGTTCGGTTTGATGCAGCCGATAGTGGTACGGCCGCTGCCCCGGGCTGCCTCCGACGCACCCGGCCAGCCCCACTTCCAACTGGTGATGGGGGAACGGCGCTGGCGAGCGGCACAGCAGGCCGGCCTGGATACCATCCCGGCGATCGTCAGGGAGACCGAGGAGGACAACCTTCTCCGGGACGCGCTGCTGGAAAACATTCACCGGGTGCAGCTGAACCCTCTGGAAGAAGCGGCGGCCTACCAGCAGTTGCTCGACGAATTCGGGGTCACCCACGATGAGTTGGCCGCGCGGCTCGGGCGATCCCGACCATTGGTCACCAACATGATCCGATTGTTGCGATTGCCCCTCGCCGTACAGCGCCGGGTCGCGGCCGGCGTGTTGTCGGCAGGTCACGCCCGGGCGTTGCTGTCGTTGGAGGCTGGACCTGAGGCCCAGGAAGAGCTGGCCGCGCGCATCGTGGCGGAGGGACTTTCCGTACGCGCCACCGAAGAAGCAGTCACCCTGGCCAACCGGGGCGACCTCGCTCCGACCGCCCCTCGGGGACGCAAGCCAATCCAGATGCCCGGTCTGCAAGACGTTGCTGAGAGACTGTCCACCGCATTCGACACCCGAGTCACCGTCAGCCTGGGCAAGCGCAAGGGCAAGATCGTCGTCGAGTTCGGGACCGTCGACGACCTCCAGCGCATTATCGGACTCATGACCACGACGAACACTCTGAACACGCCGAACGCGTCAACCGCCTAAAAACGCTGTGGCACGCAGCACCCCAATTCTCCTATCCTTAGAACGGTTGCCGACAGAGCACCACCGCGTTGAATCCGGGAGTCTCGTGTCTATTCGAATCACCCCGCTGCGCCTCGAAGGGTTCGAGCAGCTTCCCAAGCACGCGCGCCGCTGTGTCTTCTGGGAGGTGGATCCGGCGATCCTCGGCCACGGTGACCAGCTGGCCGACCCGGAGTTCGAAAAGGAAGCATGGCTGTCGATGGTGATGCTGGAGTGGGGATCGTGCGGCCAGGTCGCCACGGCAGCGGCGGGAGGTCCACGAGATCCGAGCCAACATGGCGGCGACGACACCCCGTGCTTGGGCTATGTGCTCTACGCACCTCCGCGCGCCGTACCCCGGGCACGCCGGTTTCCGACCGCTCCGGTCTCCGCCGACGCGGTACTGCTGACCTCGCTTGGTGTCGAGCCTGGGCCGCTGGCCGACGGTCTGGCACGGGATTTGATCGCCCGCGTGGTCGACGAATTGGTCCGCCGCGGCGTCCGGGCGCTGGAAGCATTCGGCCGCACCCCTGCAGTCGGTGAACTGTGGGATTCGCCGGGTGCGCACCCCGAACTGGACCCGGTGCTCGACGTGCTGGGCGATTGCTCGGTTGACCACTGCATCATCGAGGCGGATTTTCTGCTCAGGACCGGGTTCAATGTGGTGGCGCCGCACCGGTATTTTCCACGCCTGCGGTTGGAACTGGACAAGGGGCTGGGTTGGAAAGCCGAGGTGGAAGCCGCGTTAGAACGGCTGCTGGAGAACACTCGGTTGCAGGAGCCGGTGGGGGCGGGTTGAGAACAGCTGGCGGTTTTTTGGTCGGTAGTGGACAAACGCTAGTTGTCGGACCCGTGTGCGAGCGTCCCCCTATGGGTGGATGCGGTGATGTCGCGTGACGGCGCGCAAGCTGCGGCGGTGGCGTGGTGTGAAGCCGGTGGCCGCTCCTGCGGGGGTGGCGATC
>NZ_JBYCLE010000006.1:0-1308 GCF_057473765.1 Mycobacterium sp. TH-M106
CGCATCACGATGAACAGCGAATAGTCGATCGCCAGCGCGATGCCGAACATCGATACCGTCGACGTGACGTACACCGACATCGTGGTGAACATCGCCACCAGGTAGACCAGCCCCATGGTGACGATGACGGTGCCCACACCGAGGGTGAGCGGGATTGCCGCCGCGGTCAGCGACCCGAACACCGCCAACAGCACGATCAACACGATCGGCAGATTCCACCGCTCGGCTGCGGCGATGTCGTGTTTGGTCTTCGCCGATGCCGCCGCCCCCAGCGCGCCCTGTCCGATGACGTAGAGCCGCACCGAGCCGTTGTCGATCTGGCCGGGTTGGTCGTCGTGGACACCTAGCTTTGCCCGCAACTTCTTGGCGATGTCGACCGCTCCGGTGTTGTTGAAGTCCAGCCGCAGCGACACCACGTAAGGCCGGTCCGGTCGCGGCGGTTGCTGGGTCGGGGTGGGCACCACCGCCACGCTGGGCACCTCGGCCGCGACCCGCTCCAACAGCGCCACCGCCGAGTTCATGTCGTGATAGCCGGCGTTAGCGCGGGGCGCAGCCACCAAAGCCAGCGCCGACGCGCCCTGGCCGGGGTAGTGATCCTCGAGCTGGTGCTGCACGTGCAGGGACTGCGACCCCGCCACCTCGAAACCGCCGCCGGTGAGTCGACCCGACTGGGTCGCGGCCAGGTAGATCGCCGGCACCAGCGCCAGGAACCAGCCGGTGACGACCAGCCAGCGGCATCTGCGTAGGCCGCCGCTGAGGCTCATCATGAACTGCTGGATTGCCGTCTCCCGCTCTTCGTCGCACCGTGCCGCCCTCTGGACGCCCGGTGCCGCCCTGGTAGCGCTGCGTCCCGTCCCCATCCGGGCCTGTTTTGCGTGCTGCGAGCCTACCGCAGCACGCGGTCGCGCAATCTGCCTTTTCCTCCGTGAGCTGCAAAGACCGGCAACCTCGAAACCCGCCATCCCGACGCCGGGACACGGACACGATCCGCGCCACCGGCCGGGCCGCGAACGCGGGCAACCAGGCGACCCACCAGCGTTCGGGGCCGCCCGCCGGGCAAAACTCCTTTTCGCTCAGGTTTGAGGAACGGTGCCGAGCAGCCCGCCGCGGCTGGGAGAGCTGCGTTGGCCGACGACGGCGCCGCCTTCGGGGTCGACCTCGCTTTCGGTCCGGAACATGAAAAAGAACACCACCCAGCCGATGGCGGCGACGAGCAACCAGCTGATCAGCCGATAGACCAGCATCGCCGAGATGGCGTCGGGCCACGACATGCCGCTGGACACCAGCCCCGGCACCAGCACCGCTTCG
>NZ_JBYCLE010000007.1:0-7962 GCF_057473765.1 Mycobacterium sp. TH-M106
GTCCGGCGGTGGCGTGTCCGAGCGGCCTAAGGAGCACGCCTCGAAAGCGTGTGAGGTTCACAGCCTCCGAGGGTTCAAATCCCTCCGCCACCGCCAACGTGATCGGTCGGGGGGATTCACTACCGACCGAGGAAGTTGACGATCCCGTCGGTGACCGCCGCGGCGTAGCGGGCGCGGCCGTCCGGGCTCTCCAGCTGCGCGTCGTCGTCGCTGTTGTTCATGTTGCCGAGTTCGACCAGTACCGCAGGGTATTCGGCCAGGTTCAGCCCGGCCAGATCCGCTCGCCCGTAGAGCCCGTCCGATCCGAGATAGCTGGACTCGGGAATGCCCGCGGCGACCATCGCATCGCGGATTGCGTCGGCCAACCGCATGGCCGGGCCGGCCTGGGCGTCGTTGAGCGGCGGGCTGGAGTAGTTGACGTGGAATCCCCGGCCCGCGGCCGGGCCACCGTCGGCGTGGATGCTGACGATCGCATTCGGATGCGCGGCGTTGGCCGCGGCAGCACGCTGGTCGATGCACGGACCCAGCCCGGTGTCGTCGCTCCGGGACAGTTCGGTGTGCACCCCCAGATCGTCGAGGGAGGCGCGGATCCGGTTGACCACGTCCCAGTTGAGGCTGTGTTCGGCGTAGCCGTCGCCGGCCGCGGCGCCGCTGGTCTGGCAGGGCTTCGTGCCGCCCCGGCCGTTGGGCACCTGCCTGGCAATCGACGAATCATTGGCGCCGTTGTGGCCTATCGTCGACGCCCCGAACCACCTGGTGGGTTTGATCGTGGGCGGCAGCGGTACTCCGATACCCCAACTAGCCGATGACTACGTAGCAGACGCCAATGAGCTCTACATCCAACGGATTTTGCCGGGCGCCCAACCAGAGGGTGTTTTCACGCCGGAGGGGGCCTCGCCGATATACTCCGGCGTCCAAAGCCTGCCCATCGACACGTCGATAGCGCAGGGTCAATACATGCTGAACACCTACATTACCCAAAACGTCGACGCCGGAAACACCGTGGCAGTTTATGGCGAATCCCAGAGCGCGATGATCTCTTCGCAGGTGATGACCGAACTTCAACAGGAAGGCGTCAGTCCCGACGCCGTGAAGTTCGTGCTGGTCGGTGATGTCGACAATCCGGACGGCGGCTGGGGCGCACGGGTCGACAGCAGTTTTCCGGCTTTCACCACCACGTTCGACGTGAGCACCCCGGCGGACACACCCTATGACACCTCGATCTACATCCAGGAATACGACGGTTTCTCCGACTTGCCCAAATATCCGCTCAATATTATTTCCGACCTCAACGCGCTTCTCGGTATAGAGTTCGTACACCCGACGTATCGGGATCTCACGACGGCGGAGCTTAATGACGCGATCAAACTGCCGACAACTCCGGGTTACGACGGCGTCACCGACTACTACATGATTCCGATGAGCGATAGTCCGCACATCTACATACCGTTGTTGGTGCCGGTGGCCGGAATCCCGGTGGTCGGCAAACCGCTGGCTGATCTGCTGCAACCGGTGCTGACCCAGATCGTCAACCTCGGCTACGACAACCCCGCCAACCAGGGCTGGGATGTGGGGCAAGCCAACGTGCCTACCGGGTTTGGAATCTTCCCGTCCCTTGATCAGGTTATGACCGCGATCAAGAACCTGGCGCCGGCCACCGAGCAAGGCGCAAGTGCTGCACTGAACGACATCACCAGCGAGTTGTCACATCCGTCGTCGTTGTTTGCCGGACTGATATCCGGCGCCGGGACATCAGGATCGGCGGATCTGCTGTCGTCGCCGACCGATCTCGTCAGCGCCTTCACTTCGGCACTCTCACAGGTCGGCAGCATGACGCTGCCTGCGCTGCAGAGTCTCATCACCCTCGGGATCACGGTGCCGGCCAACGTGATCAACACATTCGTCGAGAACCTGAATGACCCGCTCACTGCGATCGGTCTGGCGGCCGACCAGGCCGTCGCGCAGCCCTTAGCTGTGGGCGCTATTGACTTGTTCGTCACCGTTGAGACCGTCAACTCCGTCCTCGGTGACTTCGGCCTTCCGGGTATCGGGCTCTGAACGGCACTAGCCAGCGAGTCAGGCACGCTCAGGCCTGCTGGCGCGCCATCTCCCTACACGGCGAACGGCAACGGCGATCAAGCTGACTGTTCGATTAGGCCGACACAGGTGGCGGTCAGCAGCCGCGTCAGCGCGGCGGTGAAGTCGAGGTTCCAGTCCGGTGGCAGCTCCGGCTCGACGGCGTAGGCGTCGGCCAGCCCCTCTGGCGGGTGCGCGAACTGCCATAGCGGGGCGGCCAGCGAGTAGGAGGCGAGCAGCAGGTCCAGGGCGCCTTTGCGGCCGAGCCTTGGCAGTGCCTGCTCGATCGCGTCCGCGCAGGCCAGCGCGGCCGCAGTGCTGACCCGTCGGACTTCGACCACCCGGTCCAGATCGACTTCGTGCTCGAGGTGCAGCGCTAGGTTGGCCAGCAGGTCGCAGAACAGCGGGTCGGCGGCGAGCCCGTCGGCCAGCGTTTCGGCCACCCGCGCCGGCGACATCGGGCCGGGTTCGCGCAACGCCTTACCGACCGTGTCCGACCAGCGCTGCCAGCCTTCTGCCGCCAGCCGCAGCAGCACCTCTTTGTGCGAGCTGAAGTAGCGGCGCACCGCCGAATAGTGCACCCCGGCGCGGCCGGCGACCGCGGTGAGCGTCACCGAAGCGACCCCGGTTTCCAGCGCGACCGCGCGGGCGGCTTCCACCAGCGCTGCCGCCCGCTGCCGCTTCTTCTCCTCGGTGCGGGCGCGTTGGAACACGAGCTGCCTCACAAACGCGAGGATAACGCACGCCATGTGCGTTGCGGTCGCGGATAGAGTTGCGGTAGCGTGCGTTTACGCACGTCATATGCGTTATACACCGATTCGAGACCAGGAGAGGAGCCGACCATTTCGGCCGTTCCGGCCAGCGGCGTGATTTACTTCGTTGGCGGGCGGCGCGCCGTCGGGTAGGGGTGGGTGGATAGGATGCCGATTTTCCGAGTGCTGAGGCGGTGGTGGATCCCGCTGGTGATCCTGGCGGTGGTCGGGGCCGGCGGTTTCACCGTGTCGCGGATTCACGGCTTCTTCGGGTCCGAGCAGCGACCGTCGTATGCCGACGGGCAGGTCGACGACACTCAGCCCTTCAACCCCAAACAGCTGACCTATGAGGTGTTCGGCCCGGCCGGAACCGTGGCCGACATCAGCTATTTCGACGTCAACTCCGAGCCGCAGCGAGTCGACGGCGCACAGCTGCCGTGGAAGCTGGAGATCGTCACCACCTTGCCCGCGGTGATGGGAAACATAGTGGCGCAGGGCAATAGCAACAGCATAGGCTGCCGTATCACCGTCGACGGGGTGGTTAAGGCGGAACGGATCTCCAACGAAGTCAACGCCTATACCTACTGCCTGGTGAAGGCCGCATGACCGCGTTTGCGGAGCAGAGCGGCGTATGAGCGCCGCCCACGACACCGCCGATCACCGGCTGTTCATCGCGCGGATCATCCGCCGGCTGTCGGTGCCGATCATCCTGTTCTGGCTGGCGGCGATCGCGGTGCTCAGCGTCAGCGTTCCATCGCTGGAGCAGATCGGCAAAGAGCGCGCGGTGTCGATGAGCCCGGGAGACGCGCCGTCGATGCGGGCGATGATGCGGATGGGCAAGGTGTTCGGGGAATCCGATTCGGACAGTATGGCGATGATCGTGCTGGAAGGCGATGCACCCCTCGGTGACGCCGCGCACAAGTACTACGACGCGCTGATCCGCAAACTCAAAGATACCAAGTATGTGCAGCACGTCCAGGATTTCTGGGGTGACCCGCTGACTGCGGTGGGTGCACAGAGCGCCGACGGCAAAGCGGCGTACGTGCAGTTGAACCTGGCGGGCAACCAGGGCGAGGCTCTGGCGAACGTGTCGGTCGCGGCGGTTCGTGACGTGGTGGCCGCCACGCCGCCGCCGCCCGGGCTGAAGGTCTATGTCACCGGCGCCGCGGCGCTGATCAGCGACATGAACCACAGCGGCGACCGGTCGATCATCCGGATCACCATCGTCACCGGCATCGTCATCTTCGTGATGTTGCTGCTGGTCTACCGGTCGATCGTCGTGGTGGTGCTGGTGCTGGGCATGGTGGGCATGGAAGTGATGGCTGCCCGCGGAGTTGTCGCCGTGCTGGGCCATCACGAGTTGTTTGGCCTGACGACGTTCGCGGTCAGCCTGCTGACCTCCCTGGCGATTGCTGCCGGCACCGACTACGCCATCTTTTTCGTCGGCCGGTATCAGGAGGCCCGGCAGGCCGGTGAGGACCGAGAGACCGCCTACTACACCACCTTCCGCGGCATCGCTCACGTCATCCTCGGTTCCGGTCTGACCATCGCCGGGGCGACATACTGCCTGAGTTTCACCCGGATGCCCTATTTCCAGAGCTTGGGCGCCCCATGCGCGGTCGGCCTGGTCGTTTCGGTACTCGCCGCCCTGACGTTGGGCCCGGCGGTCCTGACCGTCGGCAGCCGTTTCGGGTTGTTCGACCCAAAGCGCAGACTGAGCACCCGGGGCTGGCGGCAACTGGGCACGCTGATCGTGCGCTGGCCGGTGCCTATTCTGTTGACCTCGCTTGCCGTCGCGCTGGTCGGCTTGTTCGCCCTGCCCGGGTACCGGCCCGCCTACGACGACCGGAAGTACATCCCCGACGACATCCCGGCCAACGCGGGGTATGCCGCGGCGGATCGGCATTTCTCGCAGTCGCGGATGATGCCCGAGATGCTGTTGGTCGAGACGGATCACGACATGCGCAATCCCGCTAATTTCCTGGTGCTCGACAAGTTGGCCAAGGCCATCTTCCGGGTGGTGGGAATCTCCAGGGTGCAGGCGATCACCCGGCCGCAGGGCACGCCGTTGGACCACACGTCGATCCCGTTTCAGATCAGCATGCAAAACGCCGGCCAGTTGCAGACCATGAAATACCAGCGGGACCGGATGAACGACATGCTGGTGCAGGCCGACGAGATGGCGAAGACCATCGCGACCATGCAGCGGATGTACGACCTGATGAGCCAACTGGCCGGCACCACCCACAAGACGGTCCTGGACACCACCGAGCTGGCGCTGATGGTGCATGACATCAGGGACCACATCGCGGACTTCGACGATTTCCTGCGGCCGATCCGCAGCTACTTCTCCTGGGAGCCGCACTGCTACGACATCCCGATCTGCTGGGCGGGGCGATCCATCTTCGACCTTTTCGACAGCATCGACCAGGTGACCGAGAGCACGGACAAGCTCGTGGTCAACCTCGGCGACCTGGACACCCTGATGCCGCAGATGCTCACCACGTTCCCGCCGATGATTCAGACCATGCAGACCATGCGGACCATGATGCTGACCATGCACAGCACCATGTCCGGGATTTTCGACCAGATGGATGAGCTCAGCGACAACGCCACCGCGATGGGCAAGGCTTTCGACGAGGCCAAGAACGACGACTCGTTCTATCTGCCCCCGGAGGTGTTCGAAAACCCGGACTTCAAGCGTGGCCTGAAGATGTTCCTGTCACCGGACGGCAAGGCCGTCCGGATGATCATCTCGCACCGCGGCGACCCCGCAACGGCCGAGGGCATCGCACGCATCAACGAGATCAAGACTGCGGCCGAGGAGGCGCTCAAGGGCACACCGCTGGAGGACGCCAAGATCTACCTGGGCGGCACCGCGGCGGTGTTCAAAGACATGCGCGACGGTTCCAGCTACGACCTGACGATCGCCGGAATCGCCGCGCTGTGCCTCATTTTCATCATCATGTTGCTGATCACCCGCGCGCTGGTCGCCGCAGTGGTGATCGTCGGCACGGTGGCGCTGTCGCTGGGTGCGTCGTTCGGCCTGTCGGTGCTGGTGTGGCAGCACATCGTCGGCATGCAGCTGCACTGGCTGGTGCTGGCGATGGCGGTCATCGTCATGCTGGCGGTGGGGTCGGACTACAACCTGCTGCTGGTTTCCCGGTTCAAAGAGGAGATCCACGCCGGTCTGAACACCGGGATCATCCGCGCGATGGGCGGCACCGGCAAAGTGGTGACCTCCGCCGGCCTGGTGTTCGCCTTCACCATGGGATCGATGGTGGTCAGCGACCTGCGGGTGGTCGGGCAGGTCGGCAGCACCATCGGTCTGGGGCTGCTGTTCGACACGTTGATCGTGCGAGCGTTCATGACGCCGTCCATCGCCGCATTTCTGGGCCGGTGGTTCTGGTGGCCGATGAATGTTCTCCCGCAGCTACGCAGCGCCCCGCAGCCTGGCGGCTCACAACCCGCCACGTCCGGTTCGGACACCGGCGGCGTGGTGGCCGAGGAGTTCGCCCGCCCGGTGGGCTGAGTCAGCAGGCCGATATCGTCCGGTAGGGAAAGGTTTGCCGAATGGTTATAGTGAGTGGCATGCAAACCCGCAGCCGAAACCCGTTTCTTCGTGGTGCGGCCGTTGCGGCCGCCATCGGCATCGCGGCCGCGGTATTCCCCGCAGCCGCTGCCGCCGACTCGAGCGACGACTTTCCGATACCGCGGCGGGTGATCCGCACCGAGTGCAACGCCGAGCAGATGCTGGCCGCCAGCCGCGACCTGTCGCCGGTCTACTACGAGCGGTACATGATCGACTACAACAACCACTCGCCCGCGGTTCAGCAGGCCACCCGAGACCAGATGCACTGGTTCTTCTCGCTGGACCCGGTGCAGCGCCGGAATTACTCCGAGCAGTTGGCGACGAACTTCGCCGATGACCTCACGACCTCTTGGCCCAACCACGCCAAGATCTTCTTCAACAACAAGGGCGTGGTCGCCAAGTCGACCGAGGCGTGCTCGCAATACCCCCCCGATGATCAATCGGTATGGGATTGGCACCCGAATCCCTACGTGTGGAGCAACGAACCCGGGCCCCAACCCGGACATCCCTAACTCAGCCTAGGCGACCCTATTTCCGCCGCCGGCGTTTGCCGGACGGCATTCTGTGCCGGCCCGCGGCGTGCACCAGTTCCGTACCGGCCGCGTCTGAGGTGTCGGGCTCCGTGCCGGTCGCATCGGTCTCGGCTGCCTGAACCTCCTGGGTTACATCTGCGGCCTCCTCGGTGGCCATCGTCTCGGTCTGGGCAACCTCGGTTTCAGTGGTTTCAGTGGTTTCAGTGGCCTCGGTGGCCTCGGTGGTTTCGGTGGCCTCGGTGGCCTGGGTGGCCTCCGGTGTCTTCGACTGCGCTGCCTCGATGACTTCACCGGCTTCTTCGGGTGCTTCTTCAGCGCCCTGCGCGCCCTTGCCCTTCTTGCGGAAGCGCCAGCGCCGCTTGGGTTTCTTCGGCTTCGGCGGGGGCGGCGGCAGCTCGGCGACGAACGACAGGTAGAACGCGCCGATTCCGAGCAGCGCAACGGCCGCGGCTGCGCCGTAGACCCCGAACAGCCACTGCCCGGCGCGGTCCAGGCTGAACCAGATCTCGCTGATGGCGGTGCCGGCGATCAGCACCCCCGCCAGCACGTGGGCCACGATCGACCAGAACCGCATTCGCAGCGCCAGCTGCGGCACTGCGTACTCCGGCTTGCGCGTGCGCAGCAGCGTGAACACCACCGGCAGCGCAGCCAAGGCGATCAGCGCCGCCGCGACGGTCCGCAGCACGGTCCCCAGCGTGTGCGAGGTGAAGCCGGTCAGTTCCCACCACCGCGGTAGCACGAAAAAGAAGTACAGGCCGGCGGCGATGACCGAGAACGACGCGTGCCAGATCACGGCGACCCTGCGCCCCATACCTCTCCTCTGTTCGTCCTCATGCTCGTGAGTGCATGCTTGCCCAAGGGCGCCCGGACCTCAGTTTCTTCAGTCCGGTCGCACCTCGGATCGAGTGCGGAGGATGCGGGATTTGAACCCGCGAGGGCTGTTAACCCAACCCGCGTTCCAGGCGAGCGCCATAGGCCACTAGGCGAATCCTCCGTCGGTCATGGTAGC
>NZ_JBYCLE010000008.1:0-2166 GCF_057473765.1 Mycobacterium sp. TH-M106
GCCCCGGCACTGCGGCGGTGCTGAATTCGGTGCGCGGCCCGATGAGTCTGCATCGGTTCTTGTCGAATCTGCTGCACTCGGTGAGCTTCACCAGATATCGGATCGACCGTGTTCCCCGTGACGAGTTGATCCACTGCGGGCTCGACGTGCCCGAATCGGCGCACCCGCCCTATGCTGGCCTGCCCGCGACGGGCCCTTAGCGGCGCGGGATCGCCCGAAATGTGACGCACCCCACCGCACGATTCCGAATGATTCCGACAGCAACCTGATCCGCCGTCTCTCACCCGCCAGTATGGGTCGGCGGGTTACTCAGATCCCCGGCAGACCCGACGGGATGAAGAGGCGCAGCGGGCGCCGATACCGGATTGTTGAGGAGACGACGGCAGGCCTGTGTGGTTAACTATGCGGTGCTGCCGCGGCTCGTGCGCGCAGCCTCCGGCCAGGTGCACTCAAGTCATGGCCACGAACAACGGATGATGAGGAACGCGAGGATGAAGCTTGTTGCCAGGCTCTCCGGGGCGGCGAAGGTCATGCCGCGCCGCTTCAGGGTCGTCGCCGCGGGCGCAGCCCTGCTGTCGGGATTGGTCGGTCTGACCGACGTGGCCGGCGGTACGGCGACCGCTGGGGCGTTTTCCCGGCCGGGACTGCCGGTCGAGTACCTGCAGGTGCCGTCGGCGTCGATGGGCCGCGACATCAAGGTGCAATTCCAAAGCGGCGGAGCGAACTCACCGGCGGTCTACCTACTGGACGGCCTGCGCGCCCAGGACGACTACAACGGCTGGGACATCAACACCCCGGCGTTTGAGTGGTACCTGGACTCGGGCCTGTCGATGGTCATGCCGGTCGGCGGGCAGTCCAGCTTCTACACCGACTGGTACAAGCCGGCGTGCGGCAAAGCCGGCTGCTCGACATACAAGTGGGAGACCTTCCTGACCAGCGAGCTGCCGCAGTACCTGGCCTCGGAGTACAAAGTCAAATCGACCGGCGGCGCGACGGTCGGCCTGTCGATGGCCGGGGCATCGGCGATGACGCTGGCGATCTACCACCCGCAGCAGTTCATCTACGCCGGCTCGCTCTCGGGCTACATCAACCCCTCCGAAGGGAAGGGCTGGATCGGCCTGGCGATGGGCGACGCCGGCGGATACAAGAAGGAAGACATGTGGGAGAGCGACGCCGACTGGCTGCGCAACGACCCGACCGTCAACGTGCAGAAGCTGGTCGACAACGACACCCGCCTCTGGGTCTACTGCGGCAACGGCAAGGCCAACGAGTTGGGCGGTGACAACCTTCCCGCCACGTTCCTCGAGGGCAACTTCATGATCGGCGCCAACAAGAAGTTCCAGGAGCTCTACATCGCCGACGGCGGCCACAACGCGGTGTTCAACTTCCCGGCCTACGGCACCCACAGCTGGGAGTACTGGGGTCAGCAGTTGCAGGAGATGAAGCCCGATCTGCAGACCCACCTTGGTGCGACTCCCGGCGGCGCCGCATCGGGGAGCGCGTCAGAGAGCAACTAACGCGCGAAGCCACCCTGCAACGGCGGTGACCACCGGTCACCGCCGTTGCTCGGTTTTGGCCGTGCACTCCGCCGGGGTGTGATTCACTACCCTGCAACGGTGCATGCAGACGAGTCAGACGAGCGAGGTGTGTGGGTCATGAGAGGGCTGTCGATGCTGTTGCGGACGCTGTGCTCGGTCGTGGTGACCCTCGGGCTGTGGACCGGGTCAGCCGGCCGGGCGCACGGCGTGGAGTACGAATCCCTGATGGTGCCGTCGCCGGCGATGGGCCGAGATATCCCGGTGGCCTTCCTCAACCAGGGCCCGCACGCGGTGTATCTGCTCGACGCGTTCAACGCGCACCCCGACGTCAGCAACTGGGTGACTGCCGGTAACGCGATGAACACCCTTGCTGGCAAGGGAATCTCGGTGGTCGCACCGGCCGGTGGCGCTTTCAGCATGTACACCAACTGGGAGCAGGACGGCAGCAAGCAGTGGGACACGTTCCTGTCCAGCGAGCTGCCGGACTGGCTGGCCGCCAACCGGGGTCTGGCGCCCGGCGGTCACGCCGCGGTCGGTGCCGCACAAGGCGGGTACGGCGCGATGGCGCTGGCCACCTTCCACCCCGACCGGTTCGGGTACGGCGGTTCGATGTCGGGTTTCCTGTACC
>NZ_JBYCLE010000009.1:0-4550 GCF_057473765.1 Mycobacterium sp. TH-M106
ACGACGTCGTGGTCGTCGACAAGCCCGCCGGGGTGGCCGCCCACGCGTCGGTGGGCTGGACCGGGCCGACGGTGCTGGGCGGGCTGGCCGCCGCCGGCTACCGGGTCACCACCTCCGGCGTGCCCGAGCGGCAGGGGATAGTGCAGCGCCTCGACGTCGGCACGTCGGGGGTGATGGTGGTGGCGATCTCCGAGCGCGCCTACACCGCGCTCAAGCGCGCATTCAGGCAGCGCGCTGTCGACAAGCGCTACCACGCACTGGTGCAGGGGCATCCGGATCCGTCCAGTGGCACCATCGACGCGCCGATCGGCCGGCACCACGGCCGCGACTGGAAGTTCGCCGTCACCGCGAACGGCCGAGACAGCGTCACCCACTACGACACCGTTGAGGCATTCGTCGCCGCCAGCCTGCTCGACGTCCACCTGCAAACCGGCCGGACCCACCAGATCCGGGTGCATTTCGCCGCGCTGCACCACCCCTGCTGCGGCGACCTCACTTACGGCGCCGACCCGAAGCTAGCGAAAAAGCTTGGGCTGGAACGACAGTGGCTGCACGCGAGATCGCTAGCGTTCAATCATCCGGGCGACGGCCGGTGGCTGGAGGTCACCAGCCCGTATCCGACTGACCTTCAGCACGCGCTGGACGTGCTGCGGGCTTCGGCTTGACCATGTCTGATCAGTCCGGTTTACGGGCCTCGATGAGGGTCCGCGCCGAGTGGGCGACGAACGGTCCGTCGGCCTCGATACGCTCGTGCAGCTTCCGCAGCCGGCTGCGGTAGCGGTCGACGGTGAAGCCCGGCACACACCAGATCACCTTGCGCAGAAAGTAGACGACGGCGCCGACGTCGAAGAACTCCGCGCGCAGCCGCTCGAAGCGCACATCGACGACTCGCAGACCGGCGGCTGCCGCATTCGACCGCTCGACGTCCGGCGCCCGCTCGGCGCCGAGCCCGGCCTTCGGTCCGAGGAAGAACTCGGCCAGCTCGATCATCGTCGCGGGTCCGACGTGTTGCGCGAAGTAGGTGCCGCCCGGCCGCAGTACTCGGGCGATCTCGGTCCACCATAGGGCGCTCGGGTGCCGGCTGGCCACCAGGTCGAAAGCGTTGTCGGCGAACGGCAACGGCGGGTGGTCGGCTACTGCGACGACCACCACGCCCCGCGGATGCAGAAGCCTGGTGGCAAGTGCCGCGTTCGGCGGCCACGACTCGGTGGCGGCCATGGTCGGTGGAAACGTACCGAGTTCGCCCGCCCCGGCCAGCACCTCCCCGCCGCCTGTCTGCAAGTCGACGGCGGCTGATGCGTGTGCCAGCCGCCGGCTCAGCAGCCGCTGATAGCCCCAGGACGGACGCTGCTCGGTAGCGCGACCGTCCAGCCATGAAAAGTCCCACCCCTCGACCGGCGCGGCGGCCGCCTCGGCCACCAGATCGTCGAACGTCGCGGGCATGTCTGGCATCCTCGCTTTCACCCGCCGCACCGGCAACAACCGGGTTGCGGGTCGCTCAGGTCGTTGGGTTCGCCCCGGTTACCCTTACTGCCATGAATCAGTTCCTGCTGCGGACCGTCGCAAGGCTAGGGTCCTGGGCGATCGGACTGGTGGTCGCGGCGGCGGTCGTTCCCGGTGTTGCGATGTCGGCGTCGGGATTCGTCGTCGCGGTGCTGGCGTTCGCCGCGGCGCAGACCAGCCTGTCGTGGCTGATCTTGAAGTTGCCGCACGGATATGCGTCGCTGCTGCTCGGTTCCACCGGCCTGACGCTGACCGTCGTCGCTCTCTGGCTGGCCTCGGTACTCACCCACGGGCTCGCCATCGGCGGGCTCGCCTCGTGGCTGGCCGTGACGCTGGTGGTGTGGCTAGTGACAACGATCGGTGCAATTCTGCTGCCCGATATGTACATTCGCAACCAGGACGACTCGACCCGGACCGGGTAGGGAGGGAAACACAATGGGCGACACGCACCACGATCCGACCGATCATTCCCGGACCACACATCAGCACGCGGGCATCGTCGTGAAGGACAATTTCTTCTGGCCCGGGTTCGCCCTGCTCGCGATCGCGGTGTCCGCGATGATCAGCACCGTCATGGTTGCCGCCTACCAGCGTTATGAGTGGATTGAGACGACGGTGCTCATCTCGCTGCTCGGCACGATCGCCGGAGCACTCTGGCTCTTCGTCGAGGTTCGCCACGTGACCGGCATCGACAGGCAGTTGGCACGAGCGCGTGATGTCCGGCCGCGCGCGTGACCGACGCAATCGACTCTGCCCCATCCGGTAGATGATCAGCGCTCACCGACACACCCACCGGCACTGCCGGTAGCGGTCGGGCCTCGGTCATAGACTGGCGGTCCTATGGACGGTTCCTCTTCGCGGCCCTTCGTGCATCTGCATAATCACACCGAGTACTCGATGCTGGACGGCGCGGCGAAGATCACCCCGATGCTGGCCGAGGCGCAGCGTCTGGGGATGACCGCGATCGGGATGACCGACCACGGAAACATGTTCGGCGCCGCCGAGTTTTATCACGCGGCGACCGAAGCCGGGATCAAGCCGATCATCGGAGTGGAAGCGTATGTGGCTCCCGGATCTCGTTTTGATTCGCGCCGGGTCTTGTGGGGCGATCCCGGCCAGAAGAGCGACGACGTGTCGGGTGGCGGCTCCTACACGCATCTGACCATGATCGCCGAGGACGCGACCGGCTTGCGTAACCTGTTCACGCTGTCGTCGCTGGCCTCCTTCGAAGGGCAGTTGGGTAAATGGCCGCGGATGGATGCCGAACTCGTCGCCGAACACGCGGCCGGCATCATCGCCACCACCGGCTGCCCGTCGGGGGAGGTGCAGACCAGGCTTCGGCTCGGGCAGCAGCGTGAGGCGCTGGAATCGGCCGCCACGTGGCGGGAGATCTTCGGCGCCGACAACTACTTCCTGGAACTGATGGACCACGGGCTGACCATCGAAGCGCGGGTTCGCGACGGCCTGCTCGACATTGCCGGCAAGTTGGACATCCCACCGCTGGCCACCAACGACTGCCACTACGTCACCCGCGACGCCGCGGCCAACCACGAGGCGCTGCTGTGCGTGCAGACCGGCAAGACGCTGTCAGATCCCAACCGGTTCAAATTCGACGGCGACGGCTACTATCTCAAGTCCGCCGCAGAGATGCGCGCACTCTTCGACGACGCGGTTCCTGGCGCGTGCGACGCCACCCTGCTGGTCGCCGAGCGAGTGGGCTCCTACGCCGACGTGTGGACGCCGCGCAACCGAATGCCGGTGTTCCCGGTGCCGGACGGACACGATCCGGCATCCTGGCTTCGGCACGAGGTGAGCGCCGGGCTGACGCGCCGGTTCCCGAACGGGTCACCCGACGGTTACGCCGAGCGCGCGTCCTACGAGATCGACGTCATCTGTGGCAAGGGTTTCCCTTCGTACTTCTTGATCGTCGCGGACCTGATCAACTATGCCCGTTCCGTCGACATCCGGGTCGGTCCGGGCCGCGGTTCGGCGGCCGGCTCGCTGGTCGCCTATGCGCTGGGCATCACCGATATCGACCCGATCCCGTACGGCCTGCTGTTCGAGCGGTTCCTCAACCCGGAGCGCATGTCGATGCCGGACATTGACATCGACTTTGACGACCGGCGCCGCGGCGAAATGGTGCGCTACGCCGCCGAGCGGTGGGGCCATGACCGAGTGGCCCAGGTCATCACCTTCGGCACCATCAAAACCAAAGCTGCGCTTAAGGATTCCGCGCGCATTCACTTCGGGCAACCCGGCTTCGCGATCGCCGACCGGATCACCAAGGCGCTGCCGACGCCGATCATGGCCAAAGATATCCCGCTGTCCGGCATCACCGATCCGAACCACGAGCGGTACAAGGAGGCGGCGGAGGTCCGCGGCCTGATCGACACCGACTCCGACGTGCGCACCATCTATCAGACCGCGCTCGGGCTAGAAGGCCTCATCCGCAACGCCGGTGTGCACGCCTGTGCGGTGATCATGAGCAGCGAACCGCTGACTGAGGCGATTCCGCTGTGGAAGCGCCCGCAGGACGGCGCGATCATCACCGGCTGGGACTACCCGGCGTGTGAGGAGATCGGCCTGCTGAAGATGGATTTCCTCGGGCTGCGCAACCTGACCATCATCGGCGACGCGATCGAGAACATCAAAGCCAACCGCGGAATCGATGTGGATCTGGAGTCCCTGCCGCTCGACGACCGGCCGACCTACGAGCTGCTGGGACGGGGCGACACCCTGGGGGTGTTCCAGCTCGACGGGGGGCCGATGCGCGATCTGCTGCGCCGAATGCAACCCACTCGGTTCGAAGACGTCATCGCGGTGATTGCGCTGTACCGGCCCGGCCCGATGGGACAAAACGCCCACAACGACTACGCCGACCGCAAGAACGGTCGACAGGCCATCAAACCCATCCACCCCGAACTTGCCGGGCCACTGGAAGAGATCCTGGCCGAAACCTACGGCCTGATCGTCTACCAGGAACAGATCATGCGCATCGCGCAGAAGGTGGCCGGCTACTCGCTGGCCCAAGCCGACATCCTGCGGAA
>NZ_JBYCLE010000010.1:0-9240 GCF_057473765.1 Mycobacterium sp. TH-M106
AGTTGCGCGCGTAGGCCGGCAGCACCGGCGACACCACCCCGTAGCCGAGCGCGATCATGGCGTTCGCCGAGATCAGCACCCAGATTTCCCGTGGCAGCCGGGAACGGGGAGTAAGACGCACCCGTCGATCTTATCGATTACCTCGGTAAAGTCGGGCGTGGACGGGCTTGGAGGGCTTGGAGAGCTTGGAGGAACGCACATGACCGAATTACCGCAGCATCGACCACCCGCCAGTGAGTGAGCTTGTCGGTCACGCTCGAGCAGCCGAACCCGACGCCGGACAGGCATCGCCGGCGGCGCTTCGGCTGTGGCATCGTCGGGCCGTCTTCGGGCCGTTCGCGGTGCCCGGTGCGGTCAGTGTGATCGCCGGCGGGTTACTTGCTGCGGGCATCGCCGCACCCGCGCCCACCCGGCACGGCGTCTGGGCGGTCGCCTACCTCGTTCTCGTGCTGGGTGTCAGCCAAATCATTCTCGGCGCTGGCCAGGCGCTGCTAGCTTCGACGCCGCCCACCCAACGCGTGGTCACGCTAACAGCGGTGGCGTTCAATGCAGCCAACATCGCGGTGCTGATCGGCATCGTCGCCGATCATGTCATCGTGTTCGACGCGGGTTCGACGGTGCTGCTGGTGACCTTGGTGTTGTTTCTGCGCGGGGTCCGCCACGACGCCCGCAGCGGCTGGCCGCTCTATGCGTACCGCCTGTTCGTCGCGGTGCTGGTGTTGAGCATCCCGATCGGAATGCTGCTGACAACCGCGAGTTCTCCTTAGTCGGCGATGATCTCGCCGGCGGCTCTACGGCCCGGCAGCAGCGGCAGCCGCTCAGTGCTTCGTCAGCAACTTCGGCTTCGTCAGCAACTTCGCCAGCACCGCGGCCTGGCTCCCGTCCAGGTCCCGGGTGGCGGTCACCAGTGTCACTGTCTTGCCCCGAGTCAGCTCGCGCAGTTCTTCGAACGCAGCGCTGCCCTCCGGGGTGCGCAACTCGTCTTCGTAGCGAGCGACGAATTCGTCGAAACGTTCCGGTTTGTGGCTGTACCAACTGCGGAGATCTCGCGACGGCGCGGCGTCCTTGAACCACCGGCCCACCCGCGGATCGTCTTTGCGAAATCCGCGCGGCCACACTCGGTCCACGCAAATTCGCTCACCATCGTCGGGATTGGGCTCGTCGTAAATTCGTGCTATACGAATTTTGGTTTTTGCTGCCATACAACAGCCTAACGCTGATTACCGGCCTCAGCCACGACATCCACTGGTGGCCAGCCATGTTCCCGTGCGGTGGTTTACGGGGTTGCGTCACCACCGAGGCCGAACAGATCGGCGAGGTTGACCCCCGTACCGTCGAGGGCCATCACGGCTGACCATGCGGCGAGGAAGGGGCCACTCGGGGCCAACATCGACTCGGCGAGGAGCGGATAGGTGACCGCGTCAAAGAGGTTACCTACCTCGAGCTGATGCTCGAAGACACTGAAGGCGTAGGCCGGCGCGCTGGTCAACATCGCATTGATCCCGTCGGCAACCGGAAGCAGAGTTGCGTAGTCGGCCGAGATGGTGGCGGTGAGGTCGTTGAGGATCTCGGTGGGCGACGACGAGAACAGCGATACGTCCGAGGTGGGAAAGCCTGTTGCCTCACCTATCCCGGTGCGGCCAAGCTCCAGCAGCGCCGGCAGATTCATTACCTGCGAGATGTCGGTGGCGTCGGTAAAGCCGAACGCGTGCACCACATCCACCATCCCCGTCAACAGCGGGTTGTGCAAGATCGACGATATTTGGTAGTTGGCCGGGTTCTGCAGTTGTGCGATCGCATCGGCGACTCCCTTCTTCAGACCGTTGCCCAACGCGGCGAGGACATCGCCCCAGTTGAGGTCGGTGGGGAACAGCGCGAACGGGGTAGGCACATTCGCCGGACCCGGGTCCCAGCCGTGGTCGATGTTGCCGTAGCCCAGGTTCACCAGGATCCGCAGGTCGGGTTCCAGCAGGTCGTAGAGCGGCTGCCCGATCACCGGAAGAAACTGCAGCGGGGCCAGCAGCGGCAGCGTCTGGGCCGGGATCATGTAGAAGTTAGTCATGGTGTCGGCCGCTTTCGTCGTCAATTGGATAGCCGAAGCAATCTGCTCGGGCGTTAGCGCCGGATACAGGATGTGTTGGATGAGGCCGAAGGTGGCATTCTCATCGGCCAGGAAATCGAGCGGGTAGCGCGGAAAGTCGCCGGACATGTCGTACTCGTTCGTGTAGACGTCAGTCGGATACAGGTGATCGGGTGTCGGGCCACCGCCGAACGTCAAGCCCATGCTGGGAAACGACGGGGCCGTGTGGCCTAGTCCGTAGAAACGGTCATACATGCCCCCGTCGGGATTGTTGGGGTCGCCGATCAGCACGAAATGCACGTCGTCGCTGGGCACACCCTGGCTGGCGAGTTGGGACATGGTCAGCGAGGAGATGGTGGAGCTTTGCGACCAGCCGAAAACCACCACGGGATTGGCGGCGTCGATGTGCCCACTGGCGATCTGTTGCAGGATGGTCTTGTCCAAGATCTCTTGCCCCTGCGTCTGTGAGACGTCAATCGGCAGGCTTTTGACGCCACTGATCGGATACGTTCCCTCCGGCGTGAACAGCGATTCCGGGGTGCCGGTGAAGCCGCGCGGCTGCAAAAACAGGCGATCGAACACATCGAGGTAGGGCTGAGGAGGAATCGGCAGCGTGCTGGGGCCCATGAACAGGGCCGTGCCGTCACCGAGCGGGGAGTCGGCGGTGTCAACGCTGGTGAGCCGTATCGCAGAAACCTGCATGTCGGGTGTCGGCGGCGCAGCCGGTGGAACGGCGATCAGGCCCGCGCCGGCGAAGTGGTGCGGCCGACGCAGGGTGGGTGGCCCCGTGACCGTTATCCCGCTGCTGACGCACCGACTGCAGCCGGGCTGACGGTGACGTCGACGGTGCCCGCGCCGTTGTCTGAAGCGACGACCAGAATGCGAGCGTCCGCGACCGAGACCACGTGTCCGCCGGTGACGCTTACCTGGTAGCCGTTCGGGTACTCGATATTCGGGACCGAGATGGTGGTCTGGCTGCCGGCCGGGAAGCTGCCGTCGCCGTCAACCCTTTCGGTGGAGTAGCTGAGTTGGAATGTGCCGTCGTGGAACGACCAGGAATTGGGGGTGCCGGCAATCGCCTGCGGGTAGGGTGCGGCCGACACCTCAAGTCTGGCGATGTCGACATTGTCGCCAGTCAGCGGCTTATCGGGGTCTACAACGAGCGCATTCCCCGGTGATGTGCCGGTAATGCTGGGTTCGCCGTTGTAGGCCCACTGCAGCCAGCCGTACTGGTGCTGGTTGGCGGCGTTCATGGTATCGGCGATGGCCGTGTTGCCGTTCCCGGACCCGAACTCGGTGATCAATGCCGGGATATCGCGCGGCTGCACATACGCCGAGACGTTGCCCATGATCAAGTCGTTCCACAGCGGACAGATGTCCGCGCTGTTCAGCGGCGGAGTGCAGTAGTCGTGGAACGCGAAGACGGCGTGCGGCTGGTCCACCGTGCCCACATGAGTGGGTAGCCCTTCGTTGAACAGGGTGTTCGGTTCGAACAGCACCGGTGTGTTCGGGTCGACGGCTCGAATGGCTGACGCCGCCTGGTCGTAGAAGGGGGTCAACTGCTGGGCGTCGAAGGACGAGCTGCCGAACACGGTGGGCAACGCCTGGGAGCCCGGCCACGGTTCGTTCATGATCTCGTAGCCGACTACGTCGGGGTTGTCTTTGAAGTAGTTGGCGACATGTTCGAGCATCTGCGCGTAACTATTCTCCAGCCCGACGCCGCCGGGTGCTTCGGCATTGGACCAGAACGCATCCCAGGCGTGGTTCTCGGCGGGATTAAGAGCGTAGTTGGCCGGGAACCCGAAATCGGGGTTGGGCAATCCGCCGGTTTGGGTTGCCCACGTGGGTGCACCTTCGCCCGCGAACACGCTGCTGTACGAGTCTTGGTGGAAGTCGAGCACGGTGACGATGCCGTGGTCGGCCAGCGTTTGCACGGTCTTGTCGATCGACGCGAGGTAGGCGTAGTTGATCACCCCGGGCTCGGGCTCCACACCGGCCCAGATGACGCCCAGCCGCACCGCGTTAAAGCCGTTGTCGGCCAAGAACTGCGCATCGTTGGCGCCAAACCCACCGGCCGCCGGCTCAAACGGCGGGATCTTGTACACCTCGTCGAATCCATGCAGGATGATGACCCGTCCGTCGCTGTCGGTGAGCCAGGTGCCCGTGGTCGAGATAGGCAGCGCCAATCCGCCGTCGGTGGTCGTGATCTGCGGTGACGGTGCCGCACCCAACCCCTTGCCACCCAGAGTGCCGTAGTCGCCGACCATGCCATGGCTGCCGAACAAACCGCCGTTGCCGCCGGCCCCGCCCAGGGCAGGCAATCCACCGCTGTTGTCGCCGTTGCCGGCAGCCCCGCCGTCTCCACCGCTGCCGAATAACCCGGTGCCGCTACCGCCGTCACCGCCACCGCCGCCGCCCTGGCCGCCGTTGCCACCGGCACCACCGATGCCCATCAACCAACCGCCGGCACCGCCGGCACCACCGGCGGTGCCGGAACCACCGTCGCCTCCGGCACCCCCATTACCGAGCATCCCGGCGGCACCACCGTCGCCACCCCCAATGCCCGGGTAGGTGCTGTTCCAGCCGTCGCCACCGTCGCCGAACAGCCACCCGCCGTCAAAACCATTGGGGTGCAACGCGGTACCGTCAGCCCCGTCACCAATCAGCGGGCGCCCGGTCACCAACATGAAGGGCTGGTTGATGAAGCCGTCGACCTGCTGGCCTAGGTCACTATGAATCCAGCGCTCGACACCGCTATAAATCGGAGCATAGACGAACTGCTGGAGCCACGCCGTCACATCAGACGGATCCGATCCTGCAGGTAACAACGCCGCGTGATCACCACCACCGCCCAGAGCACCGAGATCGGCCAACACCGCGTCCCAATGCGCAGGATCAAGGAAGGCATCCCACACGGTGGGAGGCAGCACCGCATCCCCAGCAACACCGCTCGTCGCCGCATCCATCAGCGGTGCCAGCACCTCGTCGATCACGCCGTCAACCAGGTCGCCTCGCGCGGGTGCGGCGGCCAGCAGCGTCATCCCGAACACCGAAAACGCCACCACAGTCGCGCCCAACCCACCCACCCGACTACCGCGCCGCACCCGCAACCTACCCACCCAGCCGTACAGTTTGATGCTGCGGTAACAACGCATTTCTGGGTGAAGCCTCCCCAAACGCGCGGTGGCACGGTCCTGGTAGGTGGGCTAGATGCTGAACTTTACCCTTGCAGCGGGGGCAGCCAAAACCGGTTCGAGAAGTGCGGAAAGCCAGCTACGATCGCCGCATGCGCACGACTGTCGACTTGGACGGCGACACCGCGAAGGCGGTGGAACAGTTGCGCCGCGGCCGCCGTATCAGCACCAGCGAAGCGGTCAACCACCTCATCCGACAAGGCCTCCTCCCCCACGCCGCCGGCGGGCCGTTCACACACAGAAGACCGCCAAACTCGGTATTCGCGTGGATGTCTCGAACGTGGACCAAGTGCTCGAGGACCTCGACGGCGTCGCGGCGCGTTGAGGTGTCCAGACGGCTGAGGGCAAGTAACTGGGTGCCCCTGGCGGACGCACATCTGTGCGGGCGGGTAGGATGCGATCCATTGTGTCGCATCGAGACTCGCGAACGCCGGCCAGCTCTCTAGCGGGATACCTTGACGACGAGCTTGCCGACGTTGGTGCCGTCGAAGAGCATGTTGATCGCCGTCGGCAGCTGCTCGAAGCCCTCGACGACGGTCTCGAGCGGGGTGAGTTTGCCCTCGGCGATCAGGCCGGTGATCTCGATGATCGCGTCGGCCGCGCGCCCGAAATGGTCGAGGACGATGAAGCCTTGCAGCGTCGCACGCTGGACGAGCAGGTTGCCGAACGCGCGGGGCCCCGGCGGTGGGTCGGCCGCGTTGTAGCCGGAGATCAGCCCGCACAGCGCCACCCGCGCACCGATATTGATGCGCGCGAAGATGGCGTCCATGATCTCGCCGCCCACGTTTTCAAAGTCGACGTCGATACCGTTGGGCGTGGCCGCGGCAAGCTGATCGACCCAGTCGTCGGCGCGGTGGTCGACGGCCGCGTCGAAGCCGAGCCGTTCGGTGACCAGCGCGCACTTGTCGGGGCCGCCGGCGATCCCGACGACGTGCGCCCCGGAGGCCTTGGCGAGCTGGCCCGCGACCGAGCCGACCGCGCCGGCCGCGGCCGAGACCACGACCGTCTCCCCCGGCTGCGGCTTGCCGATGTCACGGACCCCGATCCATGCGGTGAGACCGGTCATGCCGAGCGCGCCGAGATAGGCGCTCGGTGAGACACCCTCGGCGACGTCGACCGACATCAACGGCGCCGCCGGCGAGGCGACCGCGTATTCCTGCCAGCCGACCAAGCCCTGCACGATCTGGCCGACCTGATAATCCGGGCTGTTGGACACGACGACCTCGCCAAGGCCGAGCCCGCGCATGACCTCACCGATGCCGACCGGCGGCAGGTAAGTCGGCGTGGCGCTGAGCCACATGCGGTTGGTCGGGTCCAGCGAGATCCAGTCGACGCGCACCAGCGCCTCGCCGTCACCGATCTGGGGCACCGCCTCCTCGCTGAGCTCGAAGGTGTCCGCGTTGATGCGTCGGGTGGGGCGTTGGCGAAGCAGGAAGCGGCGGTTTCGTTCGGCCATAAGGTACAAGGTAGCGCCAAGTGACGGCAGCGCACCGTGATAAGGCGCGGTCGCTTTGAGTCGGCGTCGGGCTGACGTGCTGCATTTGCTTTGCCAAAACACCATACTGGCGGCCGCGGTCTGCATACCCTCGACGCATGCCGGAGCCAGACGGGGTCGAAACTGTAAGGGCTGCAGCGGATGGTAATTCGGTCAGCAGACTGGCCGCCTACCGCAAGTGCGCCGAACGTATACAGACGGCGTGGCCGGCGTTCGCCGCCGAGCGCCGGAGACGTCTGCAACAAGGCGGGGGCGGACAACCCGTCGAGAAGATCGCCGAGAACATTCTGGAGAACCTTTTCACCACCGTCCTGGACTGGCCGTTAGAAAATGTCCGGCCGCAGGTGGAACGGGCCGACGTCGTGTTGACCCGACTGGGGCTAAAGTACCTTGTCCTGGAGGTGAAACGGCCCGGCTCGTTGACCGGGCACCAGTCGGCGATCGAGGCCGCGTTGGCGCAGGCCCGTCGCTATGCCGACGATCAGCGTGTCAAGGCTGTGGCGGTGAGTGACTCGATCATGCTGTACGCAGCCGACGTCGTCGGTGGCGGGCTGCGCCCTCGGGTCTGGCTGCAGCTTGATACCGACGCAGCCCCCGATGATCTGTGGTGGTTGTCGGTTCACGGCATCTACCGGCTCCGCCCGAATCTGCCGGTTGGCCTTGGGACGCTGTCCCATTGCAGCGGCGACGTCGATTCTGGTGTGGATCTCGGCGCCGCCGGTGAGCTGCACCCGCAGTACAAGCTCGCCATGCAGTGCTTCGCCTATGTCGGAGCCGCGAACGACACGCATACCTGGAAGCTGCCCTATCTGCTGGCCGACGGCATCACCCCGGATGCCAAGCGGTTGCCGAAGGCGATCCAATGCATCGTGAGTACCTATCGCGGCGCCATGGTGGGCATTCCGGAAGCCGACGTCGGCGATGTCCTGGTGCGGCTCGGGACGGCGGCGTCGGTGCTCCGCAAGATGCCATGCCAAAATCCGTCGACGGCGAGCGCCTACCGCAGCGCCCACGAATTCCTCGAACAGCTGGACCGGCTCTCCGACGTCGGCTGTTGCCCGAAGGACTAATTGGCGCGGGCCGCCGGCACATCAATAGTTGGGGTAAAACGGTGGCGCATACGGAGGCGCGTTCGGTGCACAGACCCCGTGCAGTGGATCGTAGTAACTATTCCCGTCACAAAATCGTCCGTACCCCTCTTGGGGGTCCGCGGGCATGTTGGGTTGACAGATCTGGTGGATCGGGTCGTAGTACCCGCTGCCGTCGTCACAGGTGGCCGGTCCGTTGGGACCGTTGGTGCTGAGTGGAATGATGGTGCTCAATAACAGCGCATCGATCATGGGCAGCTCCATACTCTGCGGGTGGGATCATTTTGCCACCACACGTACTCGCCTGGCAGTTTGCACTCAGGGCTCATCGGGGCCGTACCGCAGCGACGGACCAGGGACCGCCCCACAACTGACACGGCGTCCAGGTCACCCACATAATGAACGCGCATTTAATGCCGGGGTCGTAACCGGCCACCGGGTAACACTCCGGCTCACCTGGGTCGGTGAGGCAGTCGCCAGGGACTTCGGGACAACCGACACCGTCAGGTATCTGCACGACGATGCAGTTCGGCGGGGGTCCCCACGGGTCGGCGTCGGCACGGATGTTCACGCCGAAAACGCCCGCAACCGCGATCAGCGCAACAAACATCACACACCGCAGAAGTCCCATGCGGAACTCCTCCCTGCAAAAGGCTTACCCGACAGTGTAGTGGTGTGGGCCGTCAAGACGCTTCCGCATTTCCCGCAAATCGCATCTCGTATTGCCGCCCCCCTTAATTACTTCGACCGTCACCGAACATTTCGAGCGCGTCGCGCTGGCGTCCGAAAAATTATGCTCACGGTCAGGCGGCTGGTGCGAACGTGACGGCCGCATCGGGATCGAACCGGCGCCAACCGACGTCGAGCTCGTGCGCGAAGGGTCCGTTCTCGTCGCCCAGCCCGATCAGCCGCTGCCCCCGTTGACCGACGCGATCGTCCACGAAACGCTCGACCGCGTGGGGTGGTGATCGCACCAGACACCAGCGTCCTCGTTGCCGGATTCGCGACGTGGCACACACCAATCCGCGGCCGCTTGTCCATTCGCTCTCGCCTGGTTTTACATCCCTGACCGCCATGAGATCGAGAGTTACACGCCGTGCCCAGGGCGGTGGTCCACCACACTTGATAAACATCTGATGTCGGCTATGATGTTCGCATGAGCACCGAGACGTTCACCGAGCTTCTCCGTCATCCCCGCGATGTCGCGGCCCGGACCGAGAAAGGCGCTGTCCGCATCACCCGCCGTGACGCCGACGATCTGATTCTGGTCCGTGCCGGCGACCTGGAACGCCATGAAGAGGGTATCGCCCTGGCATCGCGTCTCATGCGCGCAACCGTCAAGTGCGGCGGGGACATCATCGCCGCCTTGGGCGAGCTGAACGC
>NZ_JBYCLE010000011.1:0-5245 GCF_057473765.1 Mycobacterium sp. TH-M106
GCAAGGCCGCCGAGGACGCCAAGGACGAGATCGAAGAGCTGCTGCGCGGTGCCGACATGGTGTTCGTCACCGCCGGCGAGGGCGGCGGCACCGGTACTGGCGGTGCTCCGGTCATCGCCTCCGTCGCGCGCAAGCTGGGGGCGCTGACGGTCGGCGTGGTCACCCGCCCGTTCTCGTTCGAGGGGAAGCGGCGCAGCAACCAGGCCGAAACCGGCATCGCCGGGCTGCGGGAAAGTTGCGACACGTTGATCGTGATTCCCAACGACCGGCTGCTGCAAATGGGCGATGCCGCGGTGTCGTTGATGGACGCATTCCGCAGCGCCGACGAGGTACTGCTCAACGGCGTGCAGGGCATCACCGACCTGATCACCACGCCCGGCCTGATCAACGTCGACTTCGCCGACGTCAAGGGCATCATGAGCGGTGCCGGCACCGCGCTGATGGGCATCGGCTCGGCTCGCGGCGACGGCCGGGCGCTCAAGGCCGCCGAGATCGCGATCAACTCACCGCTGCTGGAGGCGTCCATGGAAGGTGCCCAGGGTGTGCTGATGTCGGTTGCCGGCGGCAGCGATCTGGGCCTGTTCGAGATCAACGAGGCCGCCTCGCTGGTCCAGGACGCTGCCCACCCTGAGGCCAACATCATCTTCGGTACCGTCATCGACGACTCGCTGGGTGACGAGGTGCGGGTCACCGTGATCGCGGCCGGCTTCGACGCCGCCGGCTCCGGTCGCACGTCGGCGTCGGTCGGTGCCGGTCACTCGATCGCCGCCGGGAAAGCAGGTAGGGTCACCTCGGCACTGTTCGAACCGGTCGATGCCGTCAGCGTGCCGACGCCGACCAATGGTGCGACGGTCAGTGTCGGCGGTGGCGGGGACGACGAGGACGACGACGTCGACATCCCTCCCTTCATGCGTCGCTGATCCGTTGCGCGCCCGGCCGGGGAAGCCGGAGTAGATCGTGAGCTTTCGTATTCGCCGGGTGACGACCACGCGGGCGGGCGGCGTTTCGGCACCCCCGTTCGACACGTTCAACCTCGGCGACCACGTCGGCGACGACCCTGCTGCGGTGGCGGCCAACCGGTCCCGGCTGGCAGCGGCGATAGGGCTCTCCGCCGACCGCCTGGTGTGGATGAACCAGGTGCACGGCGACCGGGTCGAGGTGGTCGACGGGCCACATAGCACCGCGGTCGGTGGCACGTTGGGCACCGATGCGCTGGTGACCAACGTGCCTAGGCTGGCCCTGGTGGTGGTGACCGCCGACTGCGTGCCGGTGTTGATGGCCGATGCGCGCGCCGGGGTGGTGGCCGCGGTGCACGCCGGGCGCGTCGGCGCGCAGCGCGGGGTGGTGGCCCGCGCCCTGGAGACGATGCTGGCCCTCGGCGCGCACCCGCCGGATGTCTCGGTGCTGCTGGGCCCGGCCGTCAGCGGCCGCAACTACGAGGTGCCCGAGGCGATGGCCGACGCCGTCGAGGAGACGCTCCCGGGCAGTCGCACCACCACCGCTGCGGGCACCCCAGGACTGGATTTGCGGGCCGGAATCAGCTGCCAGCTGCAGGCTTTGGGCGTCACCGCCATCGATGTCGACCCGCGCTGCACGGTGGCAGATCCAGACCTGTACAGCTATCGTCGCGACGTCTGCACCGGCCGACTCGCCTCGCTGGTCTGGCTGGAATGAACCAGCCGGACCCGCAAATTGGCCGGGCGGTGAAACCCGATGTGACGTGTGCGCGTGTCGGTACCGCACTAATGCGCCCATGACCGCTACCGTCACCGTGAGTAGTCACTTCAGTCACATCTTCATCACAGACGCGAGATCGCCAGAAGGCTAGAAGGGTCCAACGATGAGCACACTGCACAAGGTCAAGGCCTACTTCGGGATGGCTCCGATGGAGGACTACGACGACGAGTACTACTACGACGACGACCGTGCTCCGTCGCGCGGTTATACCCGCCGCGGAGAACGGTTCTCCGACGACGGTTACGGCCGATACGAGAACCGCTTCGAGGACCGCGACTACGAAGACCCGCCGGGCAGCTACCGGGGGGGGTTCCAAGCCGGCTACGACGACGAACCCCGATTGCGGCCCCGCGAATTCGAGCGGCCGCGTTTCGCGTCGCTGCGGGGTGCGACCCGCGGCGCGCTGGCGATGGACCCGCGCCGAATGGCGATGCTGTTCGACGAAGGCAGCCCGCTGTCGAAGATCACCACACTTCGCCCCAAGGACTACAGCGAAGCCCGCACCATCGGCGAGCGGTTCCGGGACGGCACGCCGGTGATCATGGATCTGGTGTCGATGGACAATTCCGACGCCAAGCGGCTGGTCGATTTCGCGGCCGGACTGGCCTTCGCGCTGCGCGGATCCTTCGACAAGGTCGCCACCAAGGTATTCCTGCTGTCGCCGGCCGACGTCGACGTGTCCCCGGAGCAGCGTCGCCGGATCGCCGAGACCGGCTTCTATGCATACCGGTGACCAGCTGGTGAGCAGCCTGGCACAAAGCCCACTGTGGGCGGCCCACGCGGGCCGGTAGGCTGACGCTGCTCCTGGCACACCCTCATCAGTAAGGTCGGGCTCCGTTGGCGCTGTTCTTCGAAATCCTGGGTATCGCGTTGTTCATGTTCTGGCTGCTCTTGATTGCCCGCATCGTCGTCGAGTTCATCCGCTCGTTCAGCAGGGACTGGCACCCGCGGGGCGCCACCGTGGTGATCCTCGAGGTCATCTTGAGCCTTACCGACCCGCCGGTGAAGCTGTTGCGCCGACTGATACCGCCACTGACCATCGGCGCGGTGCGCCTGGACTTCTCGATTATGGTGCTGCTGCTGGTGGCGTTCGTCGGTATGGAGCTAGCCCTGCGGCAAGTGGGCTGAGGAGCACGCCGCTCGATGAGCGGGCTCAGCAGCGTGGTCCGGGGATCGGGCTTGGCCTGTTTGCTTAACGAGATTTCTGTGGTACCGATTTGAAATTAATTCTTAATTTCAATACGGTTGCCGACCGACGCGTCTGATGTGACAGGATGGACAGCAGTTACGGCATGGCTCGCGTATTCTCCGAGCGGTGCTACCGTCCAGAGTTCAAGGGGGCAGACAATGCCACTGACACCAGCCGACGTGCACAATGTGGCGTTCAGCAAGCCACCGATCGGTAAGCGCGGCTACAACGAAGACGAGGTCGACGCATTTCTCGACCTGGTCGAGGCGGAGTTGACCCGGCTCGTCGAGGAGAACTCCGACCTTCGCCAACGGGTGAACGAGCTCGACCAGGAGTTGGCTGCTGCCCGCGCCGGCGGGGGACCGCAGGCCGCGCCCGCCATTCCGCTCTACGAGCCCGAACCGGCACCGGTGCCACAGCCGGTCGCACCGCCGCCTGCCGCCGGGGTGTCCGTCGAGGAGCAGCAGCTCAAGGCCGCCCGAGTGCTGAGCTTGGCCCAGGACACCGCCGACCGGCTGACCGACACCGCCAGGGCCGAGTCGGAGAAACTGATGGCCGACGCCCGCGCCAACGCTGAGCAGATCGTCGCCGAAGCCCGCCACCGGGCCGATGCGATGCTCGCCGACGCGCGAGCCCGCTCGGAGACCCAGCTGCGTCAGGCCCAGGAGAAAGCCGACGCACTGCAGGCCGACGCGGAACGCAAGCACTCCGAGATCATGGGGACGATCAATCAGCAGCGCACCGTGCTGGAGGGACGGCTGGAGCAACTGCGCACCTTCGAACGCGAGTACCGCACCCGGCTCAAGACCTACCTGGAGTCTCAGCTCGAGGAACTGGGGCAGCGAGGTTCGGCCGCGCCGGTTGACTCCAGCACCAGCAGCGACGGCGGTGGATTCAACCATTTCAGTCGGGGCAGTAACTGAACTGGGCCGGTGAGCGCGGAGTGTGCCAGTCGGCTGGAGGTTGACCGATGCTGATCATTGCGTTGGTGCTGGCGGTGATAGGTCTTGCCGCATTGGTGTTCGCCGTGGTCACCAGCAATGCGCTGGTGGCTTGGGTGTGCATCGGCGCGAGTGTGCTGGGCGTGCTGTTGTTGATCGTGGACGCGCTGGCCGAACGTCGTCGTCACGGGCCGGCGGCGGCGCCAGGTGAGGCTGAGCCGGCGGCGGAAGACGTCGATCATCTCGATGAGGCCGATCATGTGGCCGATGAAGCCGATGAAGTGGATGAAGCCGATGAAGCCGATGAAGCCGGTGAGGCGGAGCCCGACGACCAGGCTGAAGAGCCCGCCGGTGACTCCGCCTTGGCCGAGCAAGCCGGCTCCGACGTCGAGGACACCGCCGTCAGCGACGACCACGGCACCCCGCTCAGGCCGGACTGACCGGGCTCGCCGAGGGCTAGTCGGGACGACCGCCGTCGGTGGTCGGTGTGGCCAGGAGGTCACGGACTTCGTCGTCGCTGACCTGATGGAAATCGACGTATGCCTGCCCGACGGCATCGAACGCCACCGGAGTGGCCGCACACACGACGTCGTCGGCTTCCTGGGCGATCTTTTGGCACGCCGACGCCGGACCGACCGGGACCGCGACGACGGTCGACGCCGGATGTCCCGCTTGGACCGCCCGCACTGCCGCCAGCATGCTGGCACCGGTGGCGATGCCGTCGTCGACGAGGATGACGATTCTGCCGTGCGGGTCGGCGGCGGGCCGGCCGCCGCGGTATGCCTGCTCGCGTCGATGCAACTCGGCCGTCTCGCGGTCGATCACGGACCGCACCGCCGCGTCGGTGATCTTCAGGCTGGAGACCACGTCGTCGTTCATCACCACCTGCCCGCCGCTGGCCAGCGCGCCCATCGCCAGCTCGTCCCACTGCGGCACGCCCAGCTTGCGGACCAGGAAAACATCCAGCGGGGCGTGCAATGCGGCGGCGACTTCCCAGCCGACGGGGACCCCGCCCCGCGCCAGGCCCAGCACCAGCACGTCGTCCCGGCCGCGCTGGGCCGAATAGGCCGACAGCTCGGCCGCCAGCGCGCGACCCGCTGCCCGGCGGTCACGAAACGTGGCTGCCGAACTGTGCCGAAGGAAGCCGCCCGGTCGGTTCATGTACCTGTTCAGCCTACGACCGAGGTCGCCTGTGTGGGGCGTCTTCGTGTCGCCGGATGTGTGGTCACGGCTGCGCCGCCTCGGAAATGAACGCGAGCGTTCATTTCGCTCGCCTCAGTCGGGTGTCCGAGGGGGGACTTGAACCCCCACGCCCAGTAATAGGGCACTAGCACCTCAAGCTAGCGCGTCTGCCATTCCGCCACTCGGACCAACGCTC
>NZ_JBYCLE010000012.1:0-2188 GCF_057473765.1 Mycobacterium sp. TH-M106
GGTAGAAGCGGCCCTCGTGCCGGATCGGGCCCTCATGCAGGTTCCAGATACGGCGCACCAGCGGGACGAGTTCCTCCATCCGCAGCGCCGGCGCAGAAGTGTCGGCGATCCCGTGCCAGTCGCTCATCATCCGTCTGGTCCCGTTACCGATCCCGAGCACCAGCCGACCGCCCGACAGCTCGTCGAGGTCCTTGGCCTCGGTGGCCAGCACCAGCGGACTGCGGCCGACGCCGTACAGGATGGACGACCCCACCCGGGTGTTGCGGGTCGCTTGCGCTATCACCGCCATCGAGACGGTTGCCGACCGCGAATAGAACTCCGAGGCCCACACGGCGTCGAATCCGGCGGAGTCGACCGTTGCGGCGGTCTCGGCGAGGGTGTGCAGGTCAGGAGTGAGGATCGCGACGCCGTAAGTGCTCATAGGAGCAGGCTAGTCACACTGGCCACAGCGGCACCGTGATTTGGCTACTGGCTCCCGGCCATCTCCTCCAGCCGGCGGATGCGGTCGGCCATCGGCGGGTGGGTGGAGAACAGGTTCCCCATCCGCTCACCGGCCCGGAACGGGTTGGCGATCATCAGGTGCGACTGGCTGGCCAGCTGCGGTTCCGGCGGCAGCGGCGCGGCCTGCACACCGCTGGAAATCTTGCGCAGCGCCGATGCCAGCCCCAGCGGGTCGCCGCTCAGCTGTGCGCCGGACTCGTCGGCCTGATATTCGCGGGAACGCGACACCGCCAGCCGCACCACCGTGGCCGCGATCGGACCGAGCATCGAAACCAGAAGCAACCCAATGGGATTGCCGTCCCGCCGGTTGCCGCCCAGCATCCCGGCGTACATGGCCATATTGGCTAGTGCGGTGATCACCGATGCCAACGCGCCGGCCACACACGAGATCAAAATGTCTCGGTTGTAGACGTGTGACAGCTCGTGTGCCAGCACCGCGCGCAGCTCGCGCTCGTCGAGGATGCGCAGAATCCCGCTGGTGCAGCAGACGGCGGCGTTGCGGGGGTTGCGGCCGGTCGCGAACGCGTTGGGAGCGTCGGTGTCGCTGATGTACAGCCGCGGCATCGGCTGGTGCGCGGCGGTGGCCAGCTCGCGCACGATCCTATACATCACCGGCGCCTGCACCTCGGTGACCGGCTGTGCATGCATGGCCCGCAGCGCCAGCTTGTCACTGTTGAAGTAGGCGTAGACATTCATGCCGACGGCGAACAGCACCGACAGGCCCAAGACGGCGGGGCTTCGAAATGACGCACCGATCAGCACGATCAGCGTCGACATACCGACCAGCAACACGAACGTCTTCAGCGTGTTGTGGTGGGGGTGCCAGGTCATCAGCTTCCTCCTCGAAACCCGCAGATGCTGCCCATTAAACGCCGATCATGGTGTGGGAGTTCCCAAAAACAGCCTCAGCCGTGCCGGTTGACGGTGTAGTCGACCAAACTGGACAGCGCTGAACGGCCTGCGACATCGGGCAACGCGGAAAGCTCGGCGCGGGCCTGCGCGGCGTAGCCAGCCACAGTGTCTTTGGCCAGGGACATCCCCTTCGACGCCCGCAGCAACGCCAACGCCTCGGCCAGCACCGCGTCGTCGTCGACCGGGCCGGCCAGCAACCGCCGCAGCCGATCGGCGCCTGGCCCGGTTTCGCGCAGTGCGTAGAGCACCGGCAACGTGTGCACGCCCTCGCGCAGGTCGGTGCCGGGTAGCTTGCCGGATTCGTGCACGTCGCTGTCGATGTCGATGATGTCGTCGGAGATCTGGAATGCGGTGCCGACGATGCCGCCCAACCGGGCCAGCCGTTCGATCTGTTCGGTGTCCGCGCCGGAGAACGTCGCGCCAAACCGGCCGGACGCCGAGATCAGGCAGGCCGTCTTCTCGTAGACCACCTTCAGGTAGTGCTCGACAGTGTCCACCCCCTGCGCCGCGCCGCGGGTTTCGCGCATCTGCCCGGTCACCAGTTGGGCGAACGTCTCGGCGATGATCCGCACCGCCTCCGGACCCAGCCGCGACACCAGCCGCGACGCCGTAGCGAACAGGTAGTCGCCCGCCAGGATCGCGATGTTGTTGCCCCACCGGGCGTTGGCGCTGGGTGTTCCGCGGCGCAGCTCCGCCTCGTCCATCACGTCGTCGTGATAGAGCGTGGCCAGGTGCACCAGTTCGATGACCGCGCCGGCGACCGTCACCTGCCAGG
>NZ_JBYCLE010000013.1:0-12912 GCF_057473765.1 Mycobacterium sp. TH-M106
ATTCGACTCCAATGCCGACTTCACCGTGTTCTTGGAGACCCCCAGCATCCGGGCGATCATCTTGATCGACAAACCCTCCGCACGGCGCAACCGGCGAATCTCTGCCCAATCTTCCACAGTCAACATTCCCTTCTGGTCCTTCCTAGCTCGGGTAGAGCCAGGAAACCGGACCAAGGGGGTCAGAATTCGGATGCCGCGCCGGGGTCAGTTTTCACGTGCCGTCGACATCAAGCGCCGGTAGACTTCCCGGCTGGCGGACTGGCGGCAATTTCAGGCCATCAAACAGGCCAGTCCCTCGCCCTCGTAGCTCAGGGGATAGAGCACGGCTCTCCTAAAGCCGGTGTCGGAGGTTCGAGTCCTCCCGGGGGCACGATCGAAACTAAAGCTCCGGTGCTGCGTCCCGCGATTCGACTCAAGATCTAACTGATACCGGCGATTCCGAAAAGGGCTAGCACGGGGACCAATCCGAAATCAGCTGCGATCGGCATTCCGATGGCGTCGAGGAGGTGACCCGACGTGAGTTCCTGCACGAACAGCGCCGCATCATACGCCGGCATCGTGGTTGTCAGGGCGTTGATGGAATCAGCCATCGGAAGCAGCTCCGCGTAGGCGTTCGAGAGGTCGCCGCCGACGGTGTTGACGATGTCGACGATGCTGGGCAGGGAATCCGCGGCGCCCGCGGCGTTGGCGATCACGTCCGACAGGCTCGGCAATGAGAACGACAGGTGCGACAGATCGGCCCCGAAGGCGCTGAATCCCTGCTGGGCTCCGTTGACCAGCGCCGTGAGCACGTCGGCCGGGTTGATGTTCGTCGGAAACAGCGAATCCGAGAACGGGGTGGGCACGTTCGCCGGCCCGGGGTCCCAGCCGTGGTCGATCTGGCCGTAGCCCAGGTTGACCAGCACTTTCAAGTCCGGCTGAAGCAGATCGGCGACGGCGTTACCCACGGGGCTGCCACGCAGCGGATCCAACAACGGCAAGTCCTCGGTGGGAAGCATGAAGTATTGGGTGTGCCCGGTGTAATCGGCAGACACCGGCAACTTGACTGCGGTAGCGATCTGGGCGTCAGTGAAATTGAGAAGGGTGCCGTGCACGTACGCGATGCCCAGGGCGGCATTGAGGTCCGACAGCAGATCGATCGGGTAGCGCGGGAAGTCGGAGAAGCCGTCGTACTCCTGGTCGTAGATGACGGTGTCCCACGGGGTGTCCGACGGGGTGGCGCCGCTGAACGTGATCCCGAAGCTCGGCGCAGTCAGCGTCGGCAGGTTCGGGTCGTCGAAGCGCTCGAGAATGCCTCCGTTCGGGGCGCTGACGTCGACGAGCGCCACAAAAGAGAGCTGCTCCGCGGTTGGCCGCTCGTCGGCCGGCAGGGCCATCAGATCACGCATCTCCAACGATTCGATGGTGGCACTCTGCGAACCGCCGCCGACGACGACGTTGTGCCCCTCGGCAATCTGCTTGAGGATGTCGCTGTTCAAAATGCTGACCCCCTGCGCCACCGACGGGTCGAACTCCAGGCTCTTGACACCGGTCGCCGGATACAGTCCCTCCGGCGTGAACACCGGTTCCACCTTGGTTACCGGGAACAATGGCTGTCCCGGGAAGATGGGCGTCGTCGGGTCGTATCGCTCGAGCGCCCCGTTGATGTACTCCGCGGAGGGTATCGGCGTGCCGCTGCCGCCCATAAAAAGCCCCACGGTCTCGGCGTCGGCCAACTTCACCGCCGCTAGCACCGTTTTCGCCCCGAAAGGCAACACGGAGGCGGCAGTCGACGACACACTGAGTACGGCGACCCCGGCGACTGCCAGCGGCACAAGGCCGCCGCACGCCGGCAATCTACGACTCGTCATCAGCGACCCTCCCGTCAGAGTTATCTGCACGTACGCAGCATGCTAACTTAGACTCTCTCGACCGCTGTTTTGCCATCTTCGGTGGCTAATAGAGTTGCATTGCTGAAAGCCACCCCCACGGCGGGGCAGGGTTTGACGCGCCGGGCGCCGATGCTGGACGTACCCGAATATTAGGTCAAGGAGGCTGCCGGGATGCGCCGAAGGAATCCGGTCGTGGCTGCGCGTCAGTTGCATTCACCGACGGTTGTGTCGCTGGCGATCGCCGGCACCACCGCACTGGCCGTATCGCTTACCCTCCCAACGGCCTTGCCTACCCAGCCGACCCGGGTGCACACGGTGCTGGCGGAAGCGAACCTGCTGAGCACCGAGTTGTGGGTCATCGGCGGCAGCGGGGACGCGATACCTTCGGCGGATCCCACACACACGATCGAGCGGTATATCGACCCTGCTGCCTTTCCTCACTTCAGTAACGGTCATGCTCTTTTCGCCGGCCAACCCCAATTCACGTTCGATGCCTCGAACGCACTGTTCACACCGGAGGGACTGGAGCCGGTCACCCCTGGCGTGAAAAGCCTGGCGTTTAACCCGTCGTTGGCGCAGGGCGTGACGATTTTGAACAGCACGATCATGCAACAGCTTGCCGCCGGGAACAAGATGATCATCGAGGGCGACTCCCAGGGCGCCGATGTCGAGGCCGTGGAGATGCGCGCACTGTCGGCCCTGCCGAAGGCGGACCAGCCCGGGCCAGACCAGCTGTCCTTCGTGACGACCGGTAACGAAATGAACCCCGACGGCGGCATTCTGGAACGCTTTAACCTCCCGGGCATGCCGCAGTTGACCGCACCGGCCTTCGGGATCACGTTCATCGGTGCAAGCCCGGCGGATACGCCCTGGACGTCTGTTGAATACATCGGAGAATACGATGGTTTCGCCGACTACCCGCGCTACCCCATCGATCTACTGTCGGACATCAATGCCGTGCTGGGCATGGGATTTGTGCACCTACGTTACGGCAGTTTCACCGCCGCCCAGATCGCTGATGCTGTCACGTTGCCGGTGTCTGCCGATTACACCGGTCATAGCGAATATTTCATGATCCCCCAGACTCTGCCGCTGGTGGACCTGCTGCAGGTTATTCCCGTCGTGGGCAAACCGCTGGCCGACCTACTGGAGCCGGACTTGGAGGTGCTGGTAAACCTCGGCTACGGCGACATCGATCATGGCTGGGATCAGGGGCCGGCGAACGTGCCCACACCGATAGGGCTGTTTCCGAACGTCAACCCGGCCGACGTGCTGACCGCGTTGGCCAAGGGAGCTCAGCAGGGTGTCGAGAACGTCACCCACGACCTGGGCTCGGTGACGCCGCAAAGCCTCCTGGAACAGATCGCCCCCACCGGGGGTGCTGGCGGCGGAGATTCCCTGCCCAGCTTCTTCGAGATCGCCAACACGTTCAGCAGCGACCTCAACACGTTCGGCGGTGACCTCGACTCGGGCTACGCGGGCCTGCTTCCGGTGGCTGATTTCGTCAACACCGTGACAACGACGCTGCCGGCATATGACGCCAGCCTGTTCGTGCACGAGCTGAGCTCAGGCAACCTGCTCGACGCCATAGGCATGCCAATCGCCGCAGACCTCGGGATCGTGCCTCCGCTCTCCATTTTCGGTTTGGCCGGCATCGCGGAGGGACTCGCCGCGATTTTGAATCTTCACCTGCCGTGACTTCCGCAGATAGTGGGTACACGATCCGGTGCCTACCGGAGTCCGACGATCACCACACAGACGTTCGCCAGTGACAAAGGTAAAGTTCGACATGATGAAGCACACACTGTTCACTGTCGCTGCGATGGTTGCCGTCGCAGTCGTTGCGGCCCCGGCAGAGGCGCACGCAGACGACAACAGCTATCTCGCGAAGCTCAACCAGTCGGGTGTGTCCATACCGCAGACAGACAACGTTCGCCTGACGACGGGACGCTACATCTGCGGCAGACTGGCGACGCGCGCCACATGGCAGGACCTTGTCCGTGAGCTCACCAACACGTTCTTCTACAGCCCCGAGGCCGCTGACGCGCAGATTCAGGCTGCGCAGTCGGAGCTGTGCCCGGACAGGGTGCGCCGATGACGCCCACTCGGTAACCGGTTACGGCTGATACGGAGAAGCGGGTTGTCGCGTGGAACTTCCACCGATCACGATCGAAACCAGTGCCCAAGCCGAACAACCCACTGCACCAGCCGCACTGGCGACCCCGATGTAGAGGCCGTAGCCGGGGGCGACCGGTGCAACGACGTGTTGGTGGCAGTACCAGATCGCCAGCGCCGCGATGAGCAGCGAAATAGCCAGCGCGGCAACCGCTGCCAGCTTCACAGACAAGCCACGGCCGACCATCGCACCTGCCACTAGCAGAGCGGAGGCCAACAAGACGACCAACTGGCCCACACCGAAGCCGGGCGGTGGCCGCAGGCTGCCGACACTGCCGCCGATGGCGTTGGCGTGACCGCCGCCGTCCGCTGTCGTGGTCAGCCAGGGCAGCCAAGCGCTGATCGACAGGACCACGGCGAAAAGCGCGACGAGCCAACCGGGATGCAGCCGGGTCACGTGAACACCGTGACGAACCGCTGCAGCGACTTCCGGATATCGCTGCGCAGCACCGCGGCCACCAGCGTGCCGTTCAGGCCGAACAGCGCCGGGCCACCCAGGTGTACGTCGAAGCTGACCACCGAACCCTCGTCCTTGGGTGTGACCTTGGCCAACAACTTGACCTTGACTCCGCCCACGCCGTCGCCGTTGAGCGTCATGGCCATCGGCGGTTTGTAGTGCACGACGGTCCATTTGATCCGGTTGACCATGCCCTTGACCTGGACGATCGATTCGACGACCGCGCCTTTGTCGAGGTGTTCGGGCAGCTCGCTGCGCCACACCCGGTGAATGGTCAGCCACTCCTGGTAGCGGGATAGATCGGCGGCGTGCAGCCAGGCCTCTTCTGGAGGCAGCGGCACGTCGATAGATCCGGAGAGCTTGGCCATCGGTCCTACTGGTTATTCTCGTCGCTCATCCACGGCCTTGGAGGCCGTTCCCCACAACTTGGGTCGATCACCGAGGAAGGTGCCCTGCAGCCACCACAGCGCCTCGATGACGGCCGCGCCGAGCACCCCGATGCCCAACGCCACCGCCGTCACCGCAACATCGGACGGATCCAGCATAAACTTCTCTCGGGTCAGCGGGACGGAGAAGATCACCACGTACGCCGCACTGCAGGCAACCACCAGCGCCAACCGCCACCACTGGTAGGGGCGTGCTATCACGACCAGCACCCAGCCCGCCGTCACCAGCAGCGTGATCAATGCCCCGGTTGATGCCTGGATCTGCTGCACCGGGGTGGCCTCGCTGCCGCGATAGGTCAACAGGTAGCAGGCGAAGGTGGCGACACCGATGACAATCCCGTTCGGCAGCGACACCGCCATCACCCGTCGGACGAACCCGGGATGGGCCCGCTCGCTGTTAGGGGCGAGCGACAAGATGAAGGACGGAATGCCGATAGTGAACCAGGCGACGATGGTGACGTGGATGGGTTGGAATGGATACAGCAGCGGCTTCGCCCCGAACAGCACAGAAGCCAACCCGACGCTGCCCACCAGCAGGGCCAGCAGCACCGAGTAAACCGTTTTGGTCAGAAACAGAGTAGCGACCCGTTCGATGTTGCCGATCACCCGGCGGCCCTCACCCACGACGTAGGGCAGTGTAGCGAATTTGTTGTCCAACAACACGATCGCAGCCACCGCCCGCGCAGCAGGGCTGCCGGCACCCATTGCGACGCCGATGTCGGCATCCTTGAGTGCTAGTACGTCGTTGACGCCGTCTCCGGTCATCGCCACGGTGTGTGCGTGCGACTGCAGGGCATGCACCATGGCGCGTTTCTGGTCCGGGCGCACTCGGCCGAAGGCGGCGTAACGCTCCAGCACGTCGGCGAGCTTGGATGGCTCGGCGGGCAGCGGCCGAGCATCCACCCCATCACCGGGCAACCCGAGCTTTGCTGCCACCGCTCCCACCGATACCGCGTTGTCGCCGGAGATCACCTTGATCGACACGCCTTGCGCGGCAAAATAATCCAGTGTCGCCCGAGCGTCGGGCCGGATCCTCTGCTCCAGTACCACCAGCGCGATCGGACGCACTCGCCCGGGCGCGTCCGGGTGGTCGACGGCCTCCTCGCCGGCACCCAGCAGCAGCACCCGCAGCCCCTGGGCGCCGATCCGCTCGGCCTGCTGTGCCGCGACCGACGCCGGGTCGAGCAGCACATCCGGCGCTCCGATCACGAAGTTGCCGTGCTCGCCGTAGGAGACGCCGCTCCACTTGGTCGTGGATTTGAACGGCGCGGTTGCAGTCGCCGTCCAACCGGGGGGTGTGTTGAAGGCCTCGCGGATCGCCTGCATGGTGGCGTTGGGATGAGCGTCGGCGGCGGCCAGCGCCGCTAGCACATCCGCAACTGCGTGCTGGCCGTGCTGGCCCACGTCGCCGACTTCCGCGACGCGGTACACCCGCATGCCGCTTTCGGTCAGAGTGCCGGTCTTGTCTGCGCAAACCACGTCGACGCGGGCCAGCCCCTCGATAGCGGGCAACTCCTGCACCAGGCACTGCCGCTGCCCGAGCCGGATGACGCCGACCGCGAACGCGAGCGACGTCATCAGCACCAGCCCTTCAGGAACCATCGGCACCAGTGCGCCGACCATCGCCAAGACCGACGCCCGCCAGCCCACATCGGTGGTGAACAGCTGAGTGTAGACGATCAGCAGGCCGGCTGGTACCAGCAGATAGGTGATGAACGCCAGGAGCTTGTCGATGCCGACTCGCAGTTCGGACTTCACCAGGCTGAACTTGCTGGCCTCTTCGGCCAACTGTGCGGCGTAGGCCTGACGTCCCACCTTGGTCGCGCGATAGACGCCGCTGCCGGCGACGACGAAGCTGCCCGACATCACCTGCTCACCAGTGTCTTTCGCGATCGGGTCGGCTTCACCGGTGAGTAGGGACTCGTCGACCTCCAGATCGGATTCCTCCACGACGTCGCCGTCGACCACGATCTGGTCACCGGGCCCGAGTTCGATAATGTCGTCGAGCACCACCTCTCCTGGTGGCATGGGACGGGTCCCGGATTGCCTGCGCACCAAAGGTTTCACCCGTCCGACGATGGCGAGTCGGTCCAGCGTCTGCTTGGCTCGGATCTCCTGGACCATGCCGATGACGCTGTTGGCGATGATCAGCAGGCCGAACATCCCGTTGATCAGCGAGCCGGTGGTCAGCACGATGATCAGCAGCACACCCAAGATGGCATTGATCCGGGTGAAGACGTTCGCCGCGATGATCTCGCGCACACTGCGCGCGACGCGGGCCGGGACATCGTTGGTCTTGCCGTCGGCCACCCGCTGGGCAACTTCGGCGTCGCTGAGCCCGGCGGCCGGCGAAGTGGTCACCGCCGCCACCACGGGTCGAGTTCGGTGGTTACCCTCGGCAACACCCGTTCGCCTGGCCTGGGCACCGCAACCGCCACATCGGCGGCTTCGGCTGCGACCAGCAGTCGCTCGACGGGCTCGGCCCACGGGTGTGGCGCCAGCCGGAACGTGCACCAGTGGATCGGCACCAGCAGCCCGGATCCACGGGGGTGGGCGCCGTCGGCGTGACTGACGTGGTTGACGTCCAAGTGCGCACGGACCGCCTCTTCCGGATTCATGTGGACGTCCGGCCAGGCCGCGTGGTAGGCGCCGACGGGCATCAACGTCACGTCGAACGGGCCGTAGTCCGAGCCGATCTGGCGAAAACTCCTGGTGTAGCCGGTGTCGCCGGCGAAGTACACCCGATGGCCCGGACCGATGATCGCCCACGATGCCCACAGGGTGAGGTTTCGGGTCAGGAAGCGCCCCGAGAAATGCCGGGCCGGGGTGCAGGCCAGAGTCAGTTCGCCGACGCCGGCGCGTTCGTTCCAGTCAAGTTCGACGACGCGCCGCTCGGGAACGCCCCAGGCGCGCAGATGCGCACCGACACCCAGAGGGACCAGGAACGGGGCCCGCTGCGTGCGGGCCAGCGCGACAATTGTGGCGATGTCGAGATGGTCGTAGTGGTCGTGGCTGATGACTATCGCATCGAGGGCGCCAAGCATGTCCAGTTCCACCGGCGGCGGATGCAGCCGCCCCGGCCCGATGCGGTCGGACGGGGAGCAGCGGTCACCCCACACCGGGTCGGTGAGCACCCGGTAGCCGTCGATCTCTATCAGTGCCGTGGAGTGGCCCAGCCAGCTGACCGCCAGAGGTCGGGTGCTGCCGGTGACATCCGCTGCTCCCAGCGGGATCACCGCGGCGGGTCGGCGTGCCGCGCGTCCGCGGATCAACTCCCACAGCACCAGCCGCATTTCCTCGCTGCTGAGCTTCAGCGTCGACGCCGGGTCGATGTTGACGAAGACACCGTCCCGGAAATGGGGTGAGCGGTTGGTCACCGAGCGGATCACGGCCGGCCCGGCACCCAGCGCGGCGGGCGCACCCCGTAGCGCCCGCAGCGCCCACCCGCTGGCGGCCAGCGTGACCGTACCCACCGCAAGCTGAGCCAGCCGCAGCCCTGACCGCAGCATGGCGTTAGGCGCCCTGGAACTTCGGCGGTCGTTTCTCGACGCGGGCAACCTGCGCTTCGATGATGTCCTTGCTAGCCCATGCCCTGTCGAACAGCTCCTTGTGGATCGGCCGCTGCTCCTCGTAGGCGCCGTCGTCGTTGAGCACCCGCTTCGCATGCTGAAGTGCCAGCGGTGCCAGGCCGGCGATCTCCTTCGCCCACACCTGCGCATCGACCAGGGTGCCGATTCGGTTGGCCATGCCGGTCTGCAGCGCCTCGTCGGCATTCAGCTTCTCCGCGGACAGCAGCATCGCCCGGGTGCGCCCGTATCCGGCCAGCGCCGACAGCCGCCGAATGCTCCAGTTATCCAGCGCCAAACCGTATTTCGCCGTCGGGAACTGGAAGTACGCCTCTGGTGCCACCACCCGCAGGTCGCAGATCATCGCCAGCTGCAGGCCCGCGCCGATCGCGGGTCCGTTGATCGCGCCGATCACTGGCATCGGGAATTCGTCGATGGCCTTGTGCAGTGCGATCAACTTGTCCGGGTAGTCGGCGGCGAACGCGTCACCGGAGAGGTCGGCGCCGGCGCAGAAGACGGTGCCCTGGCCGGTCAATACGATAGCCCGCACATCCTGAGTCCCGGCCTGCTCGACGGCCTCGCGCAGACCGTCGACCAATTCCGAGTTGAGGGCGTTCCGGCGTTGCGGGCGCTGCAGCTCAAGGGTTAACACGTCGTCGTGGTGAGTCACACCGATCACCGAGCGTCACCCTCCCCCGCAGGCGGGCAGTACTCCCATCTCATCGCGATATCCTTCCCTCGTCACCGGCGACCATTGAACCAGCCTATTCAGGCCGTGCTGCGGACGTCCAGGTGCTCGACGTGAGGCGTAAACGTCATTGCCGATATCGGCCAGCGTCCCGCCGCAACGCTCGGCGATCAGGCAAGATGGCGACATGGACAACGGCGCTGCTTCACCACAGTCCCCGAGGGTGCTCGTCGTCGACGACGACTCCGACGTGCTCGGCTCACTGGAACGCGGGCTGCGACTCTCCGGATTCGAGGTGGCAACCGCTGCCGACGGCGCCGAGGCGTTGCGCAGCGCCACCGAGTCCCGCCCCGACGCCATCGTGCTCGACATCAACATGCCGGTGCTCGACGGCGTCAGCGTGGTCACCGCGCTGCGGGCCATGGACAACGACGTTCCGGTGTGTGTGCTGTCTGCCCGCAGCTCCGTCGACGACCGCATCATGGGCCTGGAGGCCGGTGCCGACGACTACCTGGTCAAACCGTTCGTACTGGCCGAGTTGGTGGCTCGGGTGCGGGCGCTGTTGCGCCGGCGCGGGTCAACCGCCACCTCCTCGGCGGAGACCATCACGGTGGGGCCGCTCGAGGTGGACATCCCGGGTCGGCGCGCCCGGGTCAACGGCACCGACATCGACTTGACCAAGCGCGAGTTCGACCTGCTGGCGGTGCTTGCCGAGCACAAGACGGCGGTGCTCTCCCGCGCTCAGCTACTGGAGCTCGTCTGGGGCTACGACTTTGCGGCCGACACCAACGTCGTCGACGTGTTCATCGGGTATCTGCGGCGCAAGCTGGAAGCCGGCGGCAGCCCTAGGCTGCTGCACACCGTACGAGGAGTGGGATTCGTCCTGCGGGTGCAGTGAAAGCCAGACCACCGTGAACAAACTGACGCGGATCTTCACCCGGACACCGTCGCTGCGTACCCGGGTGGTGTTCGCGACGGCAATCGGCACCGCGGTAGCGGTGCTCATCGTCGGCGCCAACGTGTGGGTCGGCATCACCAACGACCGCAAATACTGGCTGGACCGACGTCTCGACGAGGCAGCTGGTTTTGCGACCCCGTTCGTCAGCCTCGGTCAGATTCCGGGCCCGCCCAGCGGCCAGAACACCGTCATCACCGTGCGCAAAGGGAACCAGGAGACATCCAACTCCGCGGTGGTGCTGCCTCGGCTGCAGCCAGGTTACGCCGACACCTACCTCGACGGGGTGCGCTACCGGGTGCGCACCGTGGACATCCCCGGGCCCGGCCCGATGACGGTGGCAGTCGGCGCCACCTATGACGAGACCATCAAGGAGATTCACAATGAGCACCGCCGGGTGATCATTGTGTGCGGGCTGGCCATCCTCGCAGCCGCGGTAGGAGCCTGGCTGCTGGCCGCGTTCGCGGTCCGGCCGCTGCGACGGCTGGCGCAGCAGGCCCGCTCGATCGATGTCGGTGATGAAAGGCCCCAGATCGAAGCACGCGGCGCCACCGAAGCGGTCGAGATCGCCGAGGCGATGCGCGGCATGCTGCAGCGAATCTGGAAAGAGCAGGACCGCACCAAAGATGCGCTGGCTTCGGCCCGCGACTTCGCCGCAGTGTCATCGCATGAGCTGCGCACCCCGTTGACCGCTATGCGCACCAATCTCGAGGTGCTGTCCACCCTGGACCTGCCCGATGACCAACGCAAGGAAGTCCTCAACGACGTCACCCGCACCCAGACGAGGATCGAGGCCACGTTGGGTGCGCTGGAGCGGCTGGCCCAGGGCGAGCTGTCCACCGCCGATGATCACGTGCCGGTCGACATCACCGAACTGCTTGATCGCGCCGCCCACGATGCGATGCGGGTCTACCCCGACCTGGAGGTCTCGCTGGTGCCGTCGCCGACCTGCATCATCATCGGGCTGCCAGCCGGGCTGCGGCTCGCCGTCGACAACGCGATCGCCAACGCGGTCAAGCACGGCGGTGCCAACCGGGTGCAGCTGTCCGCGGTCAGCTCACGGGCCGGGGTGGAGATCGCCGTCGACGACAACGGCAGCGGGGTGCCCGAAGAAGAACGCCACGTGGTGTTCGAGCGGTTCGCCCGCGGGTCGAAGGCCTCGCACACCGGGTCGGGTCTCGGACTGGCACTGGTAGCCCAGCAGGCTGAGTTGCATGGCGGCACGGCGTCGCTGGAGAACAGCCCGCTGGGTGGGGTGCGGCTGCTGCTGCGCCTGCCGCCACCGAGCTAGCGGTAGCCCAGCCCAGAGCTAGCCCGCAGGCTCCGCCGCCGCGGTGTCATCGCTGTCGCCGGTGTCGCCGGCTGCCGAGGGCGCCGACCTCGAGACCGGCACCTCGCGGGTGACTCGCCGGATCGTGAACGCGAACGTCAACACCAGCCCGAGCGCAAAGCTCAGCGCTACCAACCATCCATTGACGCCGGCCATCACCGAGCTCCTGTCTCAAGCGAACCCGACGGCCCAGCCAGGTCAGCCAGCGCTTCTTCCCTGCTTGTGCGACGAATGACCAGCATGGTGGCCAGCCAGGCGACGGCCGAACCCGCCACGAACGCGAGCAGGTACCACAACCACTGGATGACGAAGTCCATTTCGATCGCTCCTTAGCTGACGATGATTGCGACGCGACGCTTCTGGGCGCGACCGTCAGGTGTGTCGTTGCTGGCGACCGGGTTCCACGCCGAAGCCCTTCGTGGTGACATGACCGGCGCCCGCACGGGGCGCCGGCGCACCACCCGAGGTGACCATGCTCTCGATCGTCAGCTTGTTGACGATGTTGACGGCCTTCCAGGCGTCTTCAGCCGCGTTCTGGAGCGCGTCGGCTTGAATGGGCGTCGCCGCGGTGCCGGCCAGGGTGACGGTGTCACCGTCGACGGCGAGGCTGAAATCACGGATCGCCGCACCCGCCTCGAAAACCGGTCCGGCGGCGGAGAAGCCCAGCGATGTGGTGCCGGGGACGACCGTAAGGTTGTCGATCACATTGGCGTCATCGCCCATCGAAGCGATCACCATGTCCAGCAGCGTCTGCCTGGCGGCCGAATCGGGCAGGTTGCCCTCCAGCCTGATCTCATTGCCATGCCGGGTGATCGACAACGGCGCCAGCGCCGACCCCGGAGGCGCTGTTTCGGCGAGCGTCGGCAACGCGCCGCCAGGCCCAGGCTGGCCGCCATTCTGCGAGCGGGAGCGGTCGAGCGTGCCGTAGCCGATCAGCCCCAGCAACAGGGGGACGACCGCCAGCCCGACCAGCCAGGCACGACCCGGTGGCCGTCGGTACAGTCTGGAGGCCCGCTGCGTGGTCGTCGCGCTGCCGCCGGAAGCCGACTCGGAATCGGGCATTCGCCTCTCCTGACGTTGACGAACGGGTGATACGAAGCGTAAGGCAAGCCGGGTCTCTAGACCTACCGCTTCAGCGTCTTACTGGATGGCTGACGTCACCACCTAGCGCTACCGCGCGTCGATGGCCGTGTAGTCGCGTTCGCGGTAGCCGGTGTAGATCTGGCGCGGCCGGCCGATCTTGCTGTCGCCCTCGTCGTGCATCTCGCGCCAGTGCGCGATCCAACCCGGCAGGCGGCCGAGGGCGAACAGCACCGTGAACATCCGAGGCGGGAAGCCGATGGCGCGATAGATCAGGCCGGTGTAGAAGTCGACGTTCGGGTAGAGCTTGCGCTCGATGAAATAGTCGTCGGTCAGCGCCGCCT
>NZ_JBYCLE010000014.1:0-5257 GCF_057473765.1 Mycobacterium sp. TH-M106
ATGGCCGGTGCGCGGCGGGTCACCGTGCCGCTGGTGCCCGACGGGCGGGGCTTCGCGCTCGACGTTGACGCCCTGCGGCGGGCGGTGACGCCGGCGACCAAGGCGCTGATCGTCAACTCTCCGCACAACCCGACCGGCCTGGTGCTGACCGCGACCGAGTTGGCCGCCATCGCCGAGATCGCCGTGCCCGCCGATCTGCTGGTCGTCACCGACGAGGTTTACGAGCACTTGGTGTTCGACGGGCGTCGGCACCTGCCGCTGGCCGGGTTCGACGGCATGGCCGAGCGGACGGTCACGGTCTCCAGCGCGGCCAAGATGTTCAACTGCACCGGCTGGAAGATCGGCTGGGCTTGTGGCCCCGCCGATCTCATCGCCGGGGTGCGGGCCGCCAAGCAGTATCTGAGCTATGTCGGCGGGGCGCCGTTTCAGCCGGCGGTGGCGTACGCGCTTGACCACGAGGACGCCTGGGTGGCCGGGCTGCGGGCATCGCTGCAGGCCAGACGCGACCTGTTGGCAAATGGACTCGGCCAGGTCGGCTTCGAGGTGCACGACAGCTTCGGCACCTATTTCTTGTGTGCCGACCCACGCCCCCTCGGATACGACGACAGTTCGGCGTTCTGCGCCGCGCTGCCCCGGCAGGTCGGGGTGGCGGCGATCCCGATGTCGGCGTTCTGCAACCCGGACGCCGCCGGCACCGCCTATAAAGAGCTCTGGAACCACCTGGTGCGGTTCACCTTCTGCAAACGCGACGACGTCCTCGACGAGGCGATCCGGCGGTTGTCGGCGCTGCGGGACGGGCCGACGAGTTGACAATCTCTTGCTCGTTCAGCGACTTCTCTCACAGTCCTCGGCGCATCACGCTTCGATGCGCATCATGTGGGCAAACTTGCCGACGAACAGCGGCGGATAGACCCCGTGGCCGGTTCCCGTCATCCACGGCGCGGCCGACGCCGGATTGGCGATCCACCGCCGGGCGCTGTCCTCGTCGGTGAGCTCGTGCAGGACCAACACCTCGCGGTCGTCGTCGAAGGCCCGGAAGATCCACATGTCTCGGGTGCCGGCCGACCGCCATTGGTCCAGCTCTTCGGCGACACTGGCGACCATCGCCGCCACGTCGTCCACCGCTGCGATCGCGGCCAGCACAATGCCCTCGGGCGGGCCACCTTCCCCGGAGGCAGCCGGGCCGAACCGCGCGACCTTCTCACCGGCGAACACCGCGGGAATGTCGGGGACACCCACCGTGTCGAACCACTCCAGAAAGACCCGGGATCGCAGCAGGTCCACGATCGGTTCACGGTTGCGCACACCGATGGTGACCAGAACCCGTCCACGATCCTGCGTCGAGGTGTACACACCGACGTGGTGTGCACCGATGTCGGCCAACGCGGCTCTGCGGCGCTGCAGCAGCGGCCAGACCCGGCTGGGATCGGGCACCCGGTAGTCAGACGCGATCACCAGCGAATGGACGAAAGTGCTCACGCTACACCGGCTCGAAGGCTGAGATCAGCCAGGTCCCGTCGCGTTTGGTCAGCGAGACGATGACGCTGTCGGCGTTCGCCACGAACGGGCCGTCTTTGCGGCGGCTCAGCTGGTTGACGAACACCAGCACTTTGGCGGAGTCGGGGTGCAGCTCAGAGATGGCGGCCCGAGCCACCGTGGTTTTGGTGTTGATCTCTTTCTGCTTGGCGGTCGGACCGAGGGTTTCGGCGCTGAATTTGCTGTAATAGTCCAGGAATCCCCCGGTCAGATGTGACTTCGCGGCGGCCATGTCGCCCTCCAGGCTCTCGGCCGTGTAGGACAGCACCGCTGCCGCACCGTGCGAGGCCGCGCTGACCACCGCCCGAGCCACCGCGGCATCGGTCTGGTCGTCGGGCCGTTGCTCAGCGAAGAATAGGCCGGCGGCTAACCCCACCGAGAGCACCGCCGGAACCCCGATGACCACCAGCGGCGACGCCAGCCGTCGAATCCGGGAGGACCTTCCCGCCGGCCTGGACGTGACTGCCGTGGGTGCGACGGCGCTGGTGCTGTCCCGCTCGCCGTCTGCTGAGGTGTGCGCGTCCTCGACTGCCGACATCGTGGCCCTGCCTCCGTTTCCCGCCGCGCTGACCACCGGTCGCCTTTCGGCTGCTGCGCGCTGCACATCGCGTCGCCGCTACTCTGACATATTTGGGAATCAAATTTTTCCTGGTTGCAGAAGTCCGCGTCGACGATGTCGACAGAGACGAACAGGGGACGAAGAGGGTGGCTGTGCCGTCTGGCGAGCGATCATCCCACTCGGCCAGCACCACCGAGGCGCGGCAGTCTGCCGCCGCGGCGGAGGCGGCGGCCGCCGAGGCAGCATCTCGCGCCCGCGTGGCTCGCGCACGGGCGAGGCGACTGCACCGCCGAGCCAAAGCCGTGCAGGCCAACCCAGACCGGGCAGCGAAGCGGCGGCGGCTGCCGCGTTTCAGGGAGCTGGGCGCCGTCGTCGGCGTCGCACTCACCTGCGTCTCGTCGGCGGCGAGCGGCAGCATGTGGTGGCAGCATCGGCTAGCGGTCGACCGACGACAGCTCGCCGCGGAGTTCGCCACCGCGGCCCGCCAAGCCGCGGTGGCGATGCTGGCGATCGACTACACCAAAACCGACGAACACGTCCAGAGCGTTCTGGACAACTCCACCGGCGACTTCAAGTCACGGTTCGAGAAGAACGCCGCAGCGGTGGCCCGCCGCGTCGAGCAGTCGAAGATGGTCGCCACAGCGGACGTGAAAGATGTTGCTGTGCAGTCGATGTCCGATGACGCTGGGGTGGTGCTGGTGGCGGTGAACACCGAAACCGTGGAGATGGACGGTCAACGGCAACCCACGTCGTGGCGTCTGGCCGTGAGCCTTACCCGCGACGGCGACCGGCTCAAGATGTCCGACGTCGAGTTCGTCGAGTGACGATCGTCGGCCAAAAGCCGAATTCCACGTACTGCAACCCGTTGCGGGTGCTATCGTCGCGAATCGACGACAGACCCGGAGACCGATGTGACCGTCATCAGGAAAACGCTCCTCAGTGGCGTGTTAGCACTGGCGTCGGCGACCGTGAGCTTGGTGGCCACCGCACACGCCGACGACCCACCCGCCCACCGGGTCAAATACACCGTCACCGCCGCCCAGCCGACCCAGGCAGACATCTACTACCTAGACAACGAGCCGCCGGAGTTTTACCGCTACAGCCACGACCCCTACCGGTGGGTTCCCAACATCAAAGCCGATGTCGGACCGGGCAAGCCGTGGGTCTTCGAGCTGATGTTGAACAATCCCGATCAGTGGGCGCTGGTGACCGCCAGCACCGGCCGCTGGTACCGCCAGACCGCCACTCCGAATTTTCACTGTGAACTCACGGTGGACGGTGTTGTCGTCATGTCGAAAGACGGCCCCACGGGCGTGCTTTGCTCACTGCGTAATTGGTGAGTTACGTGTCGCCGCGGACCCAGGTGGTTCGGCCGTTCTGCGCCACACAGGTCAGGAACAATCCGTCCGGCGCCTGCGCGACGAAGTTCGTGTATTCGGTGCAGTCGCCGCCCTCTTCTTTGATACCGACCATCCTGGGCGACCGGAACCATCGGCCGTGGATTCTCCGCGGCGAGCTGCAGAAAACCACCCTGCCCGGCAGGGATTCCACCGGCCCGTAGGACGTCGTTCCGAACACGAAGTAGGTCGTGTTGTCACACAGGGTGCCCAGCACCACGCCCGGTGTCATGCCCGGAACGCAGCTCGGGTCATCGCAGCTGGGCGCCGGCTCGGCCACCGTAGACGGCGCCGCCAGCAGCCCGACCAGCACCAGCGCGGCGGCGGCTACCAGGATCAAGCGCATCTCGCCATTGTGCCCAAGGCGACCACGAATTTCTCGATTATCACCGGATCACCTTTGACCGTGCACCGACCAACGGCTGCGCGATAACATTTCCGCACACTTGCTCTGCACCGTCCGTCTGACAAGGAGTACTCATGGCTTCCCGCGAGCCGGCGCCCGACGACGACCACGTCGACGAGCCGCCGGAGGCTGCGGCCGCCGCATGGGCAGCGGCAGCAGAGGCGGAAGCGGTAGCCGCGGAGGCGGAAGCCGTGGCCGCGGAGGCGGAAGCACATGCCGCGGCGGCCCGTGCCCGCGCGGTCCGGCTGCGTTGGGAAGCCGCCGGGGCCGGCGACACGCACAAGACGAGGTCCCTCCTCGTGCCGCGTTGGTGGCGGCGGCGCCCGAGGCGGAGAACGGTCGCGGTCGCCGCGACGATCACGCTGTTCTGCGCCGTGATGGGGGCGAACGGTTACATGATGTGGCACCATCACGTCGCGTCGCAGGAAAAGCAGCGTACCGCGGAGTTCGCGACGGCCGCACGTCAAGCTGTCACATCCTTGATGTCGCTGGATTTCAACAAAACCGGAGACGACATGAAGCGCATCGCTGACATCTCCACCGGACGGTTCAGGGACCGATTCCCAGCTGTCGCCGCCGAGATGGGCAAGAGACTGCAGCAGTCGAAGGTCGTCACCACGACGACCGTGAACGACGTTGCCGTCGAGTCGATCAGCGGCGATTCGGCGACCGTCCTGGTCGCGGCGACGACGACGGCTCAGCAGCCCCAGGGCGCGCAGGAACCACAGGCGTGGCACATCGCACTGGGCCTCAGCAAGGACGAAGGGCAGCCCAAGATATCCAGCATCGAGTTCGTCCCGTGACGATCGACCAGGATCCACGGATCGACGACGCCAATGTCCGCGAAGTCGGCGATGTCGCGGTTGAGGCGTCGTCAAATCAGCAGCAGGCGCGGAGGCGCTGGCTGCGGGCCGGCGGGCACTGGCTGCGCCGGGGCCTGGCCAGGTGGCGTCCGATTCTGTTGGCGGTGGCACTTGTTGGCGCGGTGGCGCTCGCCGGCGGGTTGTTCTTCTTGCAGTACCGCCCGGATCAGCAGACCGGCGCCGCGGCCGCACACGCGGCGATTACGGCAGCCTCCGAGGGCGCGGTGGCTGTCCTGTCGTACTCCCCCGCAACTGTCGACCAGGATTTGGCGGCAGCGAATTCACATCTGACCGGCGAATTCTTGCGGTACTTCCGCGATTTCGGCCAACATTTCGTGGCGCCGGCGGTCCGGCAACAGGACGTGAAGGCGTCCGCTACCGTGCTGCGTGCTGCGGTGTCGGAGTTACATCCGGACTCGGCGGTCGTGCTCTTGTTCATCCACCAGACCACCACCAGCAAGGACAAACCGAAGCCGATTTTGACGTCGAGCAATGT
>NZ_JBYCLE010000015.1:0-1092 GCF_057473765.1 Mycobacterium sp. TH-M106
TCACCCGGGGCCAGGAGATCTACCAGGCCCGCGGACTGATGGAGTACGGGTCGGTGCTCGGCCACGGCGCCTACCTCGGACCCGATTACACCGCCGAATACCTTCGGCGGGCCACCGACGACGTCGCTGATCAACTGCGCGCGCGGGGAGCGAAAGATCCCCGGGACCGGGTGGTCACCGAATTCCGGACCAACCGCTACAACCCGGCCACCAAGACACTGGTGTTGACCGCCCGACAGGCGGCCGCATTCGACCACATCCGAAACTATTACGCGGCCTATTTCGGGGAGAAGTCCACCAAATACGGACTATTGCCGCAGATGATCACCGACAAGGCGCAGATCCGCGACCTGACGGCGTTTTTCGCGTGGACGGCGTGGGCAGCCGCGGCCGAGCGCCCGGGCCACAAGTACAGCTACACCAACAACTGGCCGGCCGAGCCGCGCGTGGACAACGGTCCGACGGCACCGGTGATCGTGTGGTCGGTGCTGTCACTGATCGCGTTGCTGGGCGGCATCGGGATCATGTTCGCGGTCTACGGGCGCTGGAGCCAAAAAGTGGGCTGGCACAGCGCCGAGGCGTCCACGCTGTCGTTCCGACAACCCGGCGAGGTGAGCCTGACGCCGGCCCAGCGGGCCACCATCTGGTTCTTCGCGATCGTGTCGGTGCTGTTTTTGGCGCAGACACTGCTGGGAGCGGCCGCCGAGCACTACCGGGCGGACTTGTCGACGTTCTTCGGCCTGGATCTGGCCCGGGTGCTGCCCTACAACCTGGCCAGGACCTGGCATGTGCAGTTGTCGTTGTTCTGGACCGCGGCGGCGTTTCTGGCGGGCGGGATCTTCCTGGTGCCGTTCATCGCCCGCCGCGAGCCGCGCCGCCAAGGTGTTCTGGCCTACGTGCTGCTGGGCGCGGTGGCACTGGTGGTGTTCGGCTCCCTGATCTGTGAGGCACTGTCCATCTACGGAGTGATCCCGCACGGCTCGCTGTTCTCCCAACAGTGGGAGTATCTCGACCTGCCGCGGCTCTGGCAGATCCTGCTGATCGTCGGCATGTTCGTGTGGATCGCCATCATCTGGCGCGGCATGCGCGCCA
>NZ_JBYCLE010000016.1:0-8963 GCF_057473765.1 Mycobacterium sp. TH-M106
TGTCCAACAGGGCCTCGCGATAGATGGTGACGGTGTCCGGCAGCGATCCGGCGTAGTTGGAGTCGCGCGCGGTCAACGCCACGCCCTCATAGAGCCCTAGTAGGTCAGGATCCTCGGCATCGCGATCGGCAACCAGGACGACGACGTTGTCTATGGCGTCCGCCAGCTCGGGTGGGATGAGATCCAGCGCCTCGGAGACCAGATCGTCGAACCGGTGCGGATCCATCCGCACGGTCATCGGCGTCAGCCGCCCGGTGCCGGTGGCAGCAGACCCGGCGGCGGCAGACCCGGTGGTGCCGGGAACGCCGGCGCGAACGGCGGAGGCGGGGGCTCCTCGGCAGGCGGTTGCGCGTACGGAGGGAACGGCGGGGGCTCCTGCGGCGGGGGCGCTGCCTGCGGGGGCGCTGCCTGCGGGGGCGGTGCCTGCGGGGGCGGTGCGGCCGTTGCCGGCCGTTGCACCGGGGCAGGCTGCTGTTGCGGCAGATGCTGGTTGGCGTCACGAGAGCTCGTCGGCTCCGGTGCGCGGGCTGCCGGCGGTACCGGAGTCGGCCAGACCGGCGGAGCCGGCAGCGGGATGGGAGGTAGCTCGAGTCGCTCCTGGGGGATATCCGGCGGCGGGACGGGCGGCTGGCCGTTGATCAGCAGCGAGCCTCCTGCCATGTTCAGCAACGTCGCCCAGCCGCCGTTGCCCAGCGTGGCGCCGATGCTGCAGGCTACTTCGCGACTCCCCGCCGACCAGCTGGGCAGCGAGATGGTGGCGTAGGTCAGTGTCAGCGTGGTGTTGCGCAATTGCACCGGGTTGAGGTAGGAGTCGGTCAGCCGGGTGCACTCGTCCTTGATGACGACGTCCTGTTCGGGCTCGGGGGGCAGTGCCTCGGGGAACTTCTCGGCCAGATTGACCGTCCCGGTGACTTCCTTGGCGTGCGGCGCGGCGCAGTCGACGGGAACGTCGGTCGGCTGGTTGGTGGCGGGGTCGATACCCAGGCAGGTGCCGGCCGGCCAGATCTTCGACTGGTCGATATCGGCCACTTTGCCGGCGAAAGCCAATTGCTGGCCGTTGGGGCCGGGCAGCTGCAGGCCGCAGAGCATCCGGCGCTCGCCATGCAGGTGCCAAGCCCGATCGCCGGACCACAGCATGCTCGCGACGAACTTGCTGTGCGGGTCGAACTTCGAGCCGAGATAGCGTTGCACCGCAGACTCGCACTGCTCCTGGGTGATCTGCTCGATGCGGGCGGCCGAAGGCGGAGCGGCGTCTGGGCCGTACTCAGCACCCGGGAATATCCGCATGTCGACCGGCTCGGCGACCTCGAACTTATGGTCGTCACCGCACCCGACAATGGTCGCCGCTTCCAGCGTCTTGTCCGGCCACATCAGGCAGTCCCCGGCGATCGCACGGTCGAGTGCGTCGTTACCCTTGGCGCTGTTGGCAAGCGCGCCGGGTGCGGGATCGGCGCCGAGATGACTCAGCAACCCGGCCGGGCCGCTTGCGTCGCCCGGCAAGACTGTGACAAGCCCGGCGATGAGCAGCCCGCCCAGCGCAATCAGCAGCAGTGTCCGCAGGGTCGATGCTGGCTTGTGAGCGCGCAGCCAGTGCACCCGGGCCGGCTGCTCAGCCGGCGCTTCAGCCGGCTGCACGTCGGGTGAACGCTCCTGGTCAACTGCCTGCGACATCCGCTCCATTGTGACAGGCACCGACAGTGGCGTGACAACTGATGCAAAAGTACTGTCTTGGGACTGACTGCGACGAGCTGTCTGCCTGCTGGCGGTTCCCATCGCCGACCGAAAGTAGGGTTGCGAGCTGTGATCGACCTGAACCTGCTGCGCGCCGACGCCGACCGCGTCCGGCGCTCCCAAGCCAGCCGCGGCGAGGACCCGGCCTTGGTGGATGCAGCGCTGACCGCCGATGCCGCGCGGCGATCCGCGATCGCGACTGCCGATTCGCTGCGTGCCGAGCAGAAGGCGGTCAGCCGGTCGGTGGGTGCTGCCTCGGCCGAGGAACGGCCCGCGTTGTTGGCGCGGGCCAAAGAGCTGGCCGAGCAGGTCAAGGCTGCCGAAGCCGCTCGAGACCACGCCGAGGCGGTGGCCACCGCCGCGCACATGACGATCGCCAACGTCGTCGTCGACGGGGTGCCCGCGGGCGGGGTGGACAACTATGCCGTGCTCGACGTCGCCGGTGAGCCGTCCGCGATCGACCACCCGCGCGATCACCTCGACCTCGGTGAGGCACTGGGCCTGATCGACATGGCGCGCGGCGCCAAGGTATCGGGTTCCCGGTTCTACTTCCTGAAAGGGCAGGGCGCGCTGCTGCAGCTGGGACTGCTGCAGCTGGCGATGCGGCTGGCGGTCGAGCGCGGCTTCACGCCGGTGATCCCCCCGGTGCTGGTGCGGCCCGAGATCATGTCCGGCACAGGGTTTCTCGGCGCCCACGCCGAGGAGGTGTACCGGATCGAATCCGACGACCTCTATTTGGTCGGCACCTCCGAGGTGCCGCTGGCCGGCTATCACGCCGGCGAGATTCTCAACTTGTCCAGCGGGCCGCTGCGCTACGCGGGTTGGTCGTCGTGTTTTCGCCGCGAGGCCGGCAGCCACGGCAAGGACACCCGCGGCATCATCCGGGTGCACCAGTTCGACAAGGTGGAGGCGTTCGTCTACTGCCGGCCCGCCGACGCCGAGGCCGAGCATGACCGGCTGCTGGGCTGGCAGCGGGAGATGCTGGCGTGCATCGAGGTGCCGTACCGGGTGATCGATGTGGCCGCAGGCGATCTCGGGTCGTCGGCGGCTCGCAAATTCGACTGCGAAGCCTGGCTTCCCACGCAGGGCTGCTACCGGGAGTTGACGTCGACGTCGAACTGCACCACCTTCCAGGCGCGCCGGCTGGCCACCCGCTACCGCGACGAGAACGGAAAACCGCAGACCGCTGCGACACTCAACGGAACACTGGCCACCACCCGGTGGTTGGCAGCGATCCTGGAGAACCACCAGCAGCCCGACGGCAGTGTGCGGGTGCCCGACGCGCTGGTGCCGTTCGTGGGTGTTGAGGTATTCGAGCCCGCTCGCTGAGGCTCTGACCGGGGGATACTCCTACCTATGGAGGTTCCTGCGACTCGGTACGCGAAGAGTGGCGATCTCCACGTCGCGTATCAGGTGGTTGGCGGTGGGCCGCGCGACATCGTGTTTCAGACGCAGGTCCACTATCCGGTCGATTTGCTCTGGGACGACCCGCTGGCGGCGCGTGGGTTGCGGCGCCTGGCGTCGATGGGCCGCTTGATCATCTGCGATCCTCGGGGCTGGGGCAGCTCCGACGCCGTCAGCCTCGAGGCGTTACCCGCGCTGCAGGCCTGGACCGACGACCTCGGCGCGGTGATGGACCAGGTCGAGAGCGAACGGGCAGTATTGGTCGCAGGCGGCGAGGCGGGGCTCTCTGCGATCCTGTTCGCCGCAACGTACCCCGATCGGGTAGCGGCGCTGGTGCTGATCAACGCCTTCGCGCGATTTCTGCGCGGACCTGACCAGCAGTGGGGCCTGCCGCAGGAGGCCGTAGAGCGGTACTTGCGCACATACCTCGAGTTGACCGGTCGCGGCCCGATCGCCGATGTCCTGGCGCCGAGCCGGGCGACGGAGGCGGGTTTCCGGCGCTGGTTCGCGAAGTGCGAGCGGCTCAGCTGCGGCCCGCGCTCGCATTTCGCGATGTATCGCCTCTTCCAGGCCAGCGACGTCACCGTTGCGCTGTCAAGCGTGCAGGCTCCGACTCTGGTGCTGCGTAGGACCGGGGATCGGCACGTGCGCAACGGCCACGCCGAGCTGCTGGCCAAAAAGATCCCGCGGGCGCAGCTCGTGGAGCTACCCGGCGATGATCACCTCTGGTACGCCGGCGATGTCGAGGCGCTGTTCGACCCGGTCGAAGCGTTCCTGACCGGCGTGCACGCCGAGGCGAGCGGTGCACGAGTGCTGACCACCGTGCTGTTCACCGACATCGTCGGCTCCACCCAACGGGCGGCAGACCTCGGTGACCGTCTTTGGACCGAGCTGCTCGAGACGCACGACGAACTCATCCGCGGCCAGGTCGAGGGCTTCCGCGGGAAGCTGATCAAGACCAGTGGCGACGGCACCCTGGCGACCTTCGACGGTCCGGCGCGGGCGATCCACTGCGCCGCCGGAATCCGCGATGCCGTCAAAACCATTGACCTGTCGGTGCGGGCCGGGCTACACACCGGCGAGGTCGAGCTGCGCGGGGACGACGTCGCCGGCTTGGCCGTTCATATCGGTGCCCGCATCGCCGGCCTCGCCGGCCACGACGAGATCCTGGTCTCGGCCTCCGTTCCGCCGTTGGTCGCGGGATCCGGTATCGGTTTCGCCGAACACGGACGACACACCCTCAAGGGGGTTCCGGGGGAGTGGGAGGTGTTCGCCGTCGAATTCGGCGCCTGACCCCTGATTTCGCGCCGCTTACCGTTCCAGCAGCTCTTCGAAGACCGCGACGAACTCGTCCGGATTCGCCGGGGTGAAGGCCGGAGCCGGCCAGGTTCCCGGCACATCAAGGGTCACCAGCGTGGACTTCAATGGCCGGTGGACGTCCAGCGGCAGCCAGCGCCGCAGATCCGAGCTGCCCCAGATACGGAAGCGATGAATCAGCCGCCCCAGGGGCTCGACATGATAGCCGGTGATCGCTTGCAGCGGAATGACTTTCGAAGTGCCGGATGGAAAGTGGTAGCGGCGCAACGTGATCGCCTCGCGATCGAGCTGGACCAGGCCGTCATCGTAGGCCAAGCGGCCTTCACCTGGTGCGTTCATGCCCGCGAGGACCGCAGCTCGTGGCCCCGCGCCGTGAGGCAGCGACCGGTCTCCAGATCCCATTGCCAGCCGTGCTGATTGCAGGTCAACGTGGTGCCGTCCACTACACCGAACTTCGACAGGTCGGCCTTCATGTGCGGACAGCGCCGCTGAATCTGCCAGCCGTCCAGGGTGATCGTCGACGTGTCGTCGTGGGTCTCGCCGAACCAGCCGTCGGCGTAGACGATGCGCTCGTCGGTCAAGCACTTGAAGAAGGTGTACAGGTACTCGTTGTAGCCGCCGATCCGCCAGGCGGTGAACCGGGTGGACAAGAAGATGGTGTTGACCCAGTCCGGCTCGTCGTCGCGTAACACGGTGCGCACCAGCTCCGGTGGGATGGCGAAACCGTATCGGAATGTCTCGGATGCAATCGGTTCGCGCACTGACCGTTTCGGGAAATCCAGCACCACCGTTTCGGGACCGATCACCAGTTGTACCGGGTAGCCGATGCCGTCACAGATCTCGTCGCTTCTGGCCATGATCGGCTCGAGCCTTGCCCGCAGCGGGTCCAGCAGCGGCTCGCCGGCAGCGGGCGCCCAGGACTCCTTCTCGGCGGCCAGCACCGGGGCCATCCGCGCGGCGTAGTCGGCGAGGTAGTCCGCCTTGCCGGTGGTGAAGATCGCCTCTACTTCGTTGGCGGGCAGCGGGTGGGTCAGCGAATCTAGCTGCGCGCCAGTGAAGTCCGCTGTCGAACCGGGGATCATCAGCAGGCCACCATCGTGGCCGTGGGCGCGCAGCTGGTCGAGGAAGACCATCTGGTCCGGGAAGATGTTGGCCGGGTCGCCGTGGTCGTCGTTGAGGTGGCGCAGTTCGGCATCCAGGAAACACGGTGGGCCCGCTGACGGGATCACCCAGCTGGCGCCGACCTCGGCGATGTAGGCGCGGGCCCGGTCCATCTGGCGTTGCCGCTTCTGGATGCCGAATGATTCTTTGGCGCGGGCCGGCATGTCGTAGACCATCGGGTACCAGATCGCGCCGGAGTACTGCAGCATGTGCACGTCGATGTGACCGAATGCCGCGAGCACGTCCAGGTCCACCGGCCGCGAGTCGTTCATGTTGAATACCGTGGTCTCGCCGTCGGAGACCACCAGGCCGGAGTCGCCGATCGGGCCGTCGGCCGGGGCGCGTAGCGCGATCACCATCACGTCCAGGTCGCCCTTGGGGCCGCTGACGGTGTGCTTGACCGAGTCGGTGGTCTCGACGAACCGGTGAAAACCCAGCTGCTCCAACTCGCCCCGCAGATCGGGCACCGGATAGTCGGGCAGCAGCACCACCGCGTCTTTGTTGATGTGCGCACACAGGTGCCGCGGGTCGAAGTGGTCGTGGTGCAGGTGCGAGATGTACAGGTAGTCGGTGTCCCCGAGGGAATCCCAGTCCAGCTCGCTGTTGTCCGGGAACGGAAACCACGACGCGAAATATGCCGGGTTCACCCAGGGGTCGCACAGGATGCTGCCCGCCTGGGTGTCGATCCGAAAGCCGGCGTGGCCGACGCTGGTGACCTGCACTAATGCCTCCCAACGATGCTGGAATGCCGGTGCCAGCTTAGTGGGTCGACGCATCCCCGACGTCCCACAGCTGCCGGGAGTAGTCGATGAGCACCGGATGGGGCTCGACGCCGTAGGCGGTCGCCCGCCACCCAACACAACGAATGTCTAGTAAATAGACAGCGGATAGCCTACAAGACAGACTAAAATCGTGATCGCAAGCGAACCGACCCGGACAACTCTTAAGCGACTGAAGGCAGCCGGGTTCACGCGCCGGAACGCGAAAGGCAGCCACGCGATGTACTACTGTTCGCACGGCAACGTCACCGTCCTCGTCGCCGACGGACACCGAACCACGTCACCGGGGGTCGTTCGCAAGGTCAACCAGGCCATTCAGCGCTGCGCCGCCGGGTGCCGCCGACCTCCCAACTGGAAAGGGCGATTGTGACCACCTACCGCGTCAATGTCCATCGTGAGGACCGTTGGTGGATCATCCGCATCCCGTCACTGGACGGTACTGCGGGCCTCGACGAATGCCTCGGGCAGGCGCGTCGGTACGAGGATATCGAGAAGGAGGCACGTGACATCATCACCGTCGTTGCCGATGTCGCACCCTCCACCATCGATCTCGATGTGCACGTGCGCGTCGATGACGTCGATGTCTCAGCGGCCGCAGCGGAAATCGCGCGTGAGCGCAGAGTCGCAGCTGAGGCCGACGCGCGCGCTCGCCAAGCGTCTCTCGACATTGCGGAGCGGCTCAAAGCAGCCGGGGTGCCAGTCCGCGATATCGGTGCAGTAACCGGACTATCCTTCCAACGTGTGCAGCAACTCGTGAGTACGTGAACGGCACCGGGAATAGCTGGACGGCAGACGCGGGACATTAGGCTTGATGGTTGTGGAACCGGTATACGGGACGATCATCCGACTCGCCCGTCTGACGTGGCGACTTCAGGGCCTGACGCTCACCGTCAGCGGGGTGGAGAACCTGCCGGCCAGCGGCGGCGCGGTCGTTGCGATAAACCACACCGGCTACCTGGATTTCACCTTCGCCGGGTTGCCCGCCTACCAGCAGGGGCTGGGCCGCAAAGTGCGGTTCATGGCCAAGCAGGAGGTGTTCGACCACAGGATCACCGGACCCATCATGCGCGGCTGTCGCCATATCGCGGTGGACCGGGGCAACGGCGCCGCGTCGTTTCACGCCGCGGTCGAATACCTGCGGGCCGGCGAACTGGTCGGTGTCTACCCCGAGGCGACTATCAGCCGCAGCTTCGAACTCAAGGACTTCAAGAGCGGCGCCGCTCGGATGGCGATCGAGGCGCAGGTGCCCATCGTCCCGCATGTCGTCTGGGGCGCCCAGCGAATCTGGACCAAGGATCACCCGAAGAAACTTCTGCGGCCCAAGGTGCCGGTCGCCGTCGCGGTCGGCGAGGCGATCGACCCGACGCTGCCGGTGGACGGCCTGCAGGCACTCTTGCACGCCCGCATGAAGCATCTGCTCGAACAGGTGCAGGACGCCTACGGGCCCTACCCGGCGGGGGCGTTCTGGGTGCCCCGCAGACTCGGCGGCGGTGCGCCGACCCTGGCCGAGGCAGCGCGGTTGGACGCCGAGGAGGCCCGCCGGAGAGCCGCCGCCACAGCGGCCCACGGCGCTGAGCCGTCCAACACGGGCGGCCCACCCGAGTAGGCGATCGGCGAGCAACGGATGCAGCCGGTCTTCCGCGTGCTGGAGATCGCAGCCACCACATGGGTCAAGACCTCCGGAACCAGCATCGCCTTCCAAGGGTTGGAACACATCCCGGAGACCGGTGCAGCGGTGATCGCGATCAACCACACCAGCTATGTCGATTTCCTGCCCGCGGCCCTTGCGGTCTACCACCGCGGGCGACGTATGCGGTTCATGATCAAAGCCGAGATGCAGCAGGTCAAGGCGGTCAACTTCCTGATCAAGCACACCGGCACCATCACGGTGGACCGCCGGGCGGGGGCCGACGCCTACCAGCGCGCCGTGGCGGCGCTTCGCGCCGGCGAGGTGGTCGGCGTTTATCCGGAAGCGACCATCAGCCGAAGTTTCGAACTCAAGGAATTCAAAACCGGGGCGGCCCGAATGGCGTTGGCGGCGCAGGTGCCCATCATTCCGCTGATCGTGTGGGGCGCACATCGAGTGTGGACTAAGGACCATCCGCGAGTGAGCTTGCTGCGCAACAAGATTCCGATCACGGTGGCGGTCGGCGCAGCGGTGGCCCCGTCAGGTGACGCCGCTTCGCTGGGCATCACCTTGCGGGCGCAGATGGCCCCGCTGCTGCAGCGGGTCCAGCAGGATTATCCGCACCCGGCCGGGGCCTACTGGGTGCCGCAGCGGATGGGCGGCAGCGCGCCCACCCCGGCCGAGGCTAAGGTTCTTGATGAAAAGGAGCTGGCCGAACGAGCAGGCAGGCGCGCGGCTGGCGGCCCGTGATGCGCGAACGGCGGGAGAAACACGGAGTATTGAGGGCATGGCTGAACCGTTTTTCCGCATGTTGGAAATCGTGGTCCCGCCACTGGTCGAGGCCAACGGATGGCGCATCACCTTTGCCGGGCTGGAGAACATTCCGGAACGCGGCGGCGCGCTGGTCGCCGTCAACCACACCAGCTACGTGGACTTCTACCCGG
>NZ_JBYCLE010000017.1:0-2005 GCF_057473765.1 Mycobacterium sp. TH-M106
GTCGGCACGCACCGTCAGGTCGAATCGGCGCCGCAAGCTGATCACACCCATCGGAGTCTGCTGCCAGCCCAATTCCTCGAAGCGTGCGGTCATCGAAGCGATGATAGCCGAGCGTGAAAGCGATTCCGGTGGCGGAATTCCGCTTGGGTTCAGGGGCGTGGTTGCAACACTTCGTGGTTACTTCGCCCCGAAATAAGCTCGCGCCGGCCTGGAGTGCGGGTCAAAGCGCGGTCGCACTATGTCTCGGCTTCCCGCTCTCTGAGTCGTTCCGGCTACTGTCCGGGGCCCTCCCGTGTGGGAGGATCCGGTCTGGGAATACCGATATCGACTGGGAGAGCGGGAAATCGGGTGGATACTCGGTATCGAGGTCGAGCTGCGGCCGGCTCGGTGGTCCTGTCGCTGCGGGGCCAGAACCGTGCCGGTGAGCCGGGGATGCCGCGGCGCCGGTTGGGCGGACGGCCCAGTCGTTGAGGTGACCGGCGGCGCCGGCGTGGTGGGCTTGAATCAGGTGGGCGATCTTGACGCTGTTGTGGGTGAGCACGCCGAACCCGCACGAGGTTCGCGCGCCGGTGAGTCCGTCGAGCAGGGTGCGGTCGAGACCGTAGCGGCGTTTCATGTAGGAGATGCAGCCTGACCGAGGATCCTCGCGAATACCCTGGATTTGCCCAACGCCGTACATCCCTTCCGTCTTGAACCCGATTAACAGTCCAAAACGTAAGCAGAACACGGCGTTGGAGCAAAAAAACCCTGGTCACGGACCCACGACTATGGCAGAAGAGCCGAAACGAGTCCGGGCATGACCACTGTCGACCCCGCCGAGCTTGAAGCCGCAGCGGAAACTCTCACCGCGCTGCGCGGTAATCTCCGCGCTGCGGCCGATCTGGCAGCTTTGAATACGACACAGCTGCTGCCTTCAGCGGCTGACGAAGTCAGCGCCGAGCTCACTGCACTGTTCAACGCACACGGGCAGTGGTACCAGCAACTCGCACAGACAGCAGGTGAGCGACATCAGCAGTTCATTCGGGCGCTCTCCGCCGCCGGCGACACGTACCAGCAGACCGAACTGACGTCGGCCGCAGCGATGGGTGGTTCGAACCAGATCGCATTCATCATGGGCGGAACCGCGCTGCCGAATCCCACACCGGCATATCTCGCCGAAGTGGATCGAATGTTCATCCAGCCCTACTTTCCTGGGGCTACGCCAGTCGGGCTCTCTACGCCCGAGCAACTGACACCGCTGTTCGGGTCGATGCCGCTTGATCGGTCGATCGCGATTGGTCTCGCCGATCTCCAATCGGCGCTTGCGGCTCCACTCAGCACGGGACAGCACGCCGTGGTGTTCGGCCACTCGCAGTCGGCGATGATCGCCACCGAGGAGATCAGATCGCTGATGGCGGCCGGCGCTCCGTACACTCACCAGCTGTCATTCATCCTCGCGGGGAATCCGAACAACCCCGTCGGCGGTCTCGCCGAGCGATTCACCGGCGGCTACATCCCCGGTTTGGGGATCCCACTGAACGGTGCGACGCCACCGAACTCGCCCTACTCAACATGGATCTTCACCAACCAGTACGACGGAGTTGCCGACTTCCCGCAGTACCCTCTGAACCTGGTGTCGGACGCCAACGCACTAGCTGGCATCGCATTGGGAAATCACGATTATTCGGGGCTCTCGCCTCTCTCTGTGGCAAATGCGTTGGTCCTACCGACATCACCCGGCTACTCCGGAAATACGCAGTACTTGATGGCGCTCACGCAGAACTTACCTCTCGTTCAACCGCTTCGCTGGCTGCCGTCGCCGTACGGCAACGCGATCGCTGACCTGCTACAGCCTGACCTGCGCGTGATCGTCGATATGGGGTACGGATCGGGGGAGTACGCCAACCTCCCGACACCAGCATCTCTGTTCGAGATACCGAACCCGGGCGCGATCCTGCCGGCGTTGGCGCACGGAGCGATCCAGGGCCCGACCGCGGCGCTCGTCGACCTTGGATTGCTGCCGTCG
>NZ_JBYCLE010000018.1:0-10326 GCF_057473765.1 Mycobacterium sp. TH-M106
GCAGGTGCTACGCGGACTGGAGCTAAATTCGGAGCGGTACCAAGAACTGGTCAACCGCCATACACCGGCGCCCCTGCGCCGCTTGTTCCGCGATATCGCCGTCACGAAGGGCTCGCCGCTCTACGACCAGGTAGAACGGGGTGAAATCTCGTACCGGCTGTACTGTCTTGCTAAAGATTGAAGCAGCGTTACCGTCAGATTGATCGGGTCTAGCCAGCGGTTTTCATTGCCTGGCTACTCCTGGCTACTCCTGGCACAGGTTGGCGATCTCACCGAACTGAGATTTCAGGGCGTCCCGCAACGGCTGCTGCACCGAACTGGCCGGACCCGCGCCGGCCATGTAGTTGACGCTCAACTCCTCCAGCGTGTCGGCGTAGTCGGTGACGGCCTTGCGCAGATCTGCCGGTGCCGCGAGTTCCTTGACGACGCGGTCGTGCAGATACGATCCGCCGCCGGAGAGGGCCAGCCGGGCGTTGGCCGCCACCGCCAGGGCGCCGACCTCGCTGTCGGGTCCCGGATTCGTCAGGTTGGTGTTGATGCCCACCGCGTTACCCACGGTGTTGGCCGCCGTGCAGACATTCTTCTTGGCCTCTTGGGTCTGCTCGCTGCTGAAGGATCCGGGGCCGCTCGACGGGCGGAACCAGCCGATGACGGCCAGGACCATGGCGATCAGTGAAATCGCCAGCGCTGCTAGCGCCGGCCAGGACGCCCGCTTCTGGGCGCCGATTGCCGGCGAGGATGCCCCAGCGGGGGCCTTTGCGGGCTTCGGTGTCGGGGCTGGATTGCTGGGAGAGTATTCAGGCATTGCGAGATAGTACCGCGTACCGCCGATCCGTCATACGGTTATCTGGTCTGCGGGAATCGGTGCAGGCAGGCCGTGCCGCCGATGCCGTCGGCGCACCGGTCCGGGCGGTACCCTCTGTGACGATGGCCAGCACCGATTTCCCCACCGTCACGCGGCGGCTGACCGGCTGGGGTCGCACCGCGCCGAGCATGGCGCAGGTGTTGTCGACGCCGGATCCGCAGGTCATCGCCGACGCGGTCGCGCAGATAGCGGACTGGGCAGACTCGGCAGACTCTGCAGGCTCCGGCGGCCGGCTGGCAACCCGGGGCGTCATCGCCCGCGGCCTGGGCCGCTCCTACGGAGATAACGCCCAGAACGGCGGCGGCCTGGTGATCGACATGACCGCGTGCAACCGCATCCACGCCATCGACGCCGAGACCGGGCTGGCCGACGTCGACGCCGGGGTCAGTCTGGATCAGCTGATGAAGGCCGCCCTGCCGTTCGGGCTGTGGGTGCCGGTGCTGCCCGGCACCCGCCAGGTCACCGTCGGCGGCGCGATCGCCTGCGACATCCACGGCAAGAACCACCACAGCGAGGGCAGCTTCGGCAACCACGTGGTCTCGATGGAGCTGCTGACGGCCGACGGTGCGGTGCGCCACCTGGAACCGGAAGGCCCGACGCCCTCAGACGCCGAGCTGTTCTGGGCCACCGTCGGCGGGAACGGCCTGACCGGGATCGTGCTGCGCGCGGTGATCGCGATGACCCCCACCGAGACGGCGTACTTCATCAACGACGGCGACCGCACCGCCAACCTCGACGAGACCATCGCGTTGCACAGCGACGGCAGCGAGGCAGGCTACACCTACTCGAGCGCCTGGTTCGACGCGATCAGCGCGCCGCCGAAGCTGGGCCGCGCGGCGATCACCCGGGGCCGGCTGGCGCGGCGCGACGAGCTGCCCAAGAAGCTGGCCCGCCACCCGTTGAAGTTCGACGCGCCGCAGCTGATGACGGTGCCCGACATCTTCCCCAACGGGCTGATGAACAAGCTCACGCTCAGTGTCATCGGCGAGCTGTACTACCGGCGCGGCGGGCACTACCGCGGCAAGATCGCCAACCTCACGCAGTTCTACCACCCGCTCGACCTGATCGGCGAGTGGAACCGCGGCTTCGGGTCCGCCGGTTTGGCGCAGTACCAGTTCGTCGTGCCCACCGCGGCTGTCGAGGAGTTCAAGGGCATCATCCGCGACGTTCAGCGCTCCGGGCACTACTCGGCGCTCAACGTGTTCAAGCTGTTCGGCCCGGCAAACGCCGCGCCGCTGAGCTTTCCGATGCCGGGCTGGAACGTCTGCCTGGATTTCCCGATGAAGCCCGGGGTCAACGAATTCCTCAACGACCTCGACCGTCGGGTGCTGGAGTTCGGCGGGCGGCTCTACACCGGCAAGGACTCCCGCACCACCGCCGAGACCTTCCACGCCATGTACCCCCGCATCGACGATTGGATCGCGGTGCGCCGCAAGGCCGACCCGACCGGGGTGTTCGTCTCCGACATGGCCCGACGTTTGGAGCTGCTGTAGCTGGCGGTTGCGTGCTCTTTTACCCAACGAATTTGTTGCGTAGAGTAGTGGTCATGACAAAGACGGAGCCCACCCGGGCATCCGCGCGATCAGCCGCGGACGACCCGCTATCGGCCGCACGCGTGCGCTACCTGGCCGACATCTTCGGCGGCGCGCAGCTCGCTGAGCTGGTTGGGGTAAACCGGTCGCAGCCCTCGCGGTGGATCAAAGGCGACGAGCGGCCCGGCGCGGCTGCCGCGCCAATCCTGATCGATCTCGAGCACGTGCTAGCCCGCGCACGCCTGGTATGGGGCGCGACGGCGGCGGCAACCTGGCTGGACAGCGCTAACAGGTATCTCGACGGTGCCCGCCCCATCGACGTACTGCAGCTATCGGGGCCATCGCCGGTGTTGGCCGCCCTCGACGCCGAAACATGGGGCGGCACCGCCTGAGTGCTGACCTACCGAGTCTTTGCGCATCTACCCGCCGCTCGAACCGGGCAGCCCGGTCATCCGCTGTATGAACATCGCCCGCAACGCGGAGGCCGGATCGACCACCCCGACTATCACGTCTGGTACCTGTCGCGCCTTGCCGAAGCCGCGTGCGGCGAGACGTTCGGCAACCTCGCGCGCTGGGAACCATCGATGCTGCAATTCCCGCAGCTGCCAGGCGCGCACCGGGCGCTCGGGATCTACGAGCTGCCCGACGATCTGCGCGTGCTTGACCTCGACGACCCCGCCCAGCTGGTCCGTCTGGGCTTACGGCCGACGCAGGTCGTCACCCGCAACCTCACGGTCACCCAGGCGTGGGGCCGCCGCATCTGGTCGGAGACCGATGCGCATACCGGCGACCACGCCTGGCAAGCGGTGTCGTGGTGGTCTTATCACCGTCCCGTCTGGACGGTGTTAGGCAGCTGGCTGCGCCCCAAGCTCGTCGGCGTCGAACCACTGCACGTTGACCATCCAGCGATCGTCGACGCAGCCGAAGCCCTGCAACGGATCGTCTCGCGTTGAACCAACCAACGGCCGTTCTCGAGGGCGCCGGGCTACCCTCTTGTGCGGATGTTGCGCCACCCGCCCGACGTTGGGAGCTGCTGTCGATGGTGTCCTCATGGTGTTAGACGCGACCGGAAACCCGCAGGCCGTCCTGCTGCTCGGCGGCACCTCCGAGATCGGGCTGGCCATCTGCGAGCGCTACCTGCGCAACGCGGCGGCGCGGATCATCCTGGCCTGCCTGCCCGACGATCCCGGTCGCAGCGACGCGGCGAAACAGCTGCAGGCCGCCGGCGCCCGGTCGGTGCAGCTGCTCGACTTCGACGCGCTGGACACCGGCAGCCACCCGCAGGTGATCGATCAGGCGTTCGCCGACGGTGACGTCGACGTCGCTATCGTGGCGTTCGGGTTGCTCGGCGACGCCGAAGAACTCTGGCAGAACCAGGCCAAGGCCGTGCAGATCGCCGAAATCAATTACACCGCAGCGGTTTCGGTGGGTGTGCTGCTGGCGGCGAAGATGCGCGCCCAAGGCTTCGGACAGATCATCGCAATGAGCTCGGTCGCCGGCGAGCGGGTGCGGCGGTCCAACTTCGTCTACGGCTCCACCAAAGCCGGGCTGGACGGCTTCTACCTCGGCCTGTCCGAGGCGCTGCGCGACGACGGGGTCCGGGTGCTGGTGATCCGCCCCGGCCAGGTGCGCACCCGGATGAGCGCGCACATCAAGGAGGCGCCGCTGACCGTCGACAAGGACTACGTCGCCGACCTCGCGGTCACCGCAGCCGCGAAGGGCAAGGAACTGGTCTGGGCGCCAGGAGCATTCCGTTACGTGATGATGGTGCTGCGGCACATCCCGCGGCGGATCTTCCGCAAGCTGCCCCTGTAGATGATGCGCAACGCAGGCGCCGTCGTCGCCCAGATGTCGCTGGCGGTCCTGGTCGCCGTCGTCGTTGCGGTGACCTCTCTGATCGCCATCGCGCGCGTCGACTGGCCGGCCTACCCGTCGTCGAACCAGCTCCACGCGCTGACCACGGTCGGCCAGGTCGGCTGCCTGGCCGGCCTGATCGGCTGCGGCTGGGTCTGGAGACACGGCGTAGCGCGGCTGCGGCGGTCGCTGGCCTGGCTGGGCGCGCTGGTGTTCGTCTCGGCGTACTCGGTGGTGACGCTGGCGATGCCGCTGGGCGCCACCAAGCTGTACCTGTTCGGCATCTCGGTCGACCAGCAGTTTCGCACCGAGTATCTGACCCGGCTCACCGACAGCCCCGCTCTGGCCGACATGACCTATTACGGGCTGCCGCCGTTCTACCCGCCGGGCTGGTTCTGGCTCGGCGGACGCGTGGCGGCGCTGACCGGCACGCCGGCCACCGAGGCCTGGACGATGTACAAGCCGTGGGCGATCACCTCGATCACCGTCGCCGTCGCCGTCGCGCTGGTGCTGTGGACGGCGATGATCCGCTTCGAGTACGGGCTGATCGTCACCGTCGCCACCGCAGCGGTGACGCTGGCCTACAGCTCACCCGAGCCGTATGCGGCGATGATCACCGTGCTGGCGCCGCCGGTGCTGATCCTGGCCTGGTCGGGGCTGCGGGCCGGCGAGCGTGGCGGGGGCTGGGCAGCGGTCGTGGGCACCGGGGTTTTCCTGGGCTTCGCGGCCACCTTCTACACCCTGCTGGTGGCCTACACCTCGTTCACCGTGGTGCTGATGGCGCTGCTGCTGGCGGCCGGGCGGTGGCGTGCAGCGGGTCTGCGGGCCGGGCTCGACCCACTGCGCCGACTGGCGGTGATCGGCGCCGTCGCGGCGGCCATCGCGTCGACCACCTGGCTGCCGTATCTGCTGCGGGCGGCCCGCGACCCGGTCTCCGGCACCGGCAGCGCCCGGCACTACCTGCCCGGCAGCGGTGCCGAGCTGTCCTTCCCCATGCTGCAGCCCACCCTGCTGGGCGCGTTGTGCCTGCTGGGCACCGGCTGGTTGGTGGCGCGGGCGTTGTCCTCGGTGCGGGCAGCCGCGCTGGCGATCGCCGTAATCGCCGTCTACCTGTGGTCGCTGCTGTCGATGCTGACCACGCTGGCACGCACCACGCTGCTGTCGTTCCGGCTGCAGCCGACGCTAACCGTGCTGCTGGCCGCCGCCGGGGTGTTCGGGTTCATCGAGGTCGCGCACGCGCTGGCCGCCCGCGGTCGCGGCCGGGGGTGGGGCGTCAGCGTGCTGCCGGTCGCGGTGGGGCTGGCCGGGGCGGTGGCGTTCAGCCAGGACATCCCCGAGGTGCTGCGGCCGGACCTCACCGTCGCCTACACCGACACCGACGGCCACGGCAAGCGCGGCGACCGGCGCCCGCCCGGAGCGGAGAAGTACTACGACGCCGTCGACGCCGCCATCACCCGGGCCACCGGCAAGCCGCGTGATGAGACCGTGGTGCTCACCGCCGACTACAGCTTCCTGTCCTACTACCCCTACTGGGGCTTTCAGGGGCTGACGTCGCACTACGCCAACCCGCTGGCGCTGTTCGACGCCCGTGCCACGGCGATCGAAAGCTGGTCGCGGCTGCAGACCGCGGAACAGTTCACTCACGCGCTGGACAGTCTGCCGTGGCGGGCGCCGACGGTGTTTCTGATGCGCTCTGCCAGTACGGGCGGCACCTACACGCTGCGGCTGGCCAAAGACGTCTACCCCAACCACCCCAACGTCCGGCGCTACACCGTGGACCTCGACGCCGCGCTGTTCGCCGGGCCGCAGTTCACCGTCGAGAAGATCGGCCCGTTCGTGCTGGCCATCCGCGCGTGACGGGCTCGCTGGATGGCCACCGAGGCGGCAGCCGTCGGCCAATTAGCATCTAGCTCCGTGGCCACGTCGCGGCAGAACTACCGGATCGCCCGGATCGTCGCCGCCGCCGCCGGCATGCTCGGGACCGCGCTGGCGCTGCTGACCCCGGTGCTACCGGTCAGACAGACCACCGCCGAACTGCACTGGCCGCAGGACGGCGTGCTGTCGTCCGTGCAGGCCCCGCTGATCAGCTACGTCGCCACCGACCTGAACATCACCATCCCGTGTCGGGCCGCCGCCGGGCTGGCCGGGCCGATGCACAGCAACACCGTGCTGGTGTCGACGGTGCCCAAGCAGGCACCCAAGGCCGTCGATCGTGGCCTGCTCATCGAACGCATCAACGACGACCTGGTGGTGGTGGACCGCAACGTCCCGGTAGTGGCGGCGCCGCTGAGCCAGGTGCTCAGCGGCGCCTGCCAGACGTTGACGTTCACCGCGCACGCCGACAAGGTCACCGCGGAATTCGTCGGGCTGACCCAGGGTCCCAACGCCGAGCACCCCGGCGAGCCGCTGCGCGGCGAACGCGGCGGCTACGATTTCCGGCCACAGATCGTCGGCGTCTACACCGACCTGTCCGGGCCCGCACCGGCCGGGCTGGACTTCACCGCCACCCTCGACAGCCGCTACTCCAGCGCACCCAGCCCGGTGAAGCTGGCCGCGATGATCCTCGCGGTGGTGCTGACGATCACCGCGCTGGTCGCGCTGCATGTCCTCGACACCGCCTTCGAAGCCGCGGGGGCCACCCGGCACCGCCGCATCCTGCCGCCGCGCTGGTGGTCGATCACGCCGCTGGATGCGCTGGTGACCGCGGTGCTGGTGTGGTGGCATTTCGTCGGCGCCAACACCGCCGACGACGGATACATCCTGACCATGGCCCGGGTGTCCGAACACGCCGGCTACATGGCCAACTACTACCGCTGGTTCGGCACCCCCGAGGCGCCGTTCGGCTGGTACTACGACCTGCTGGCGGCCTGGGCGCACGTCTCCACAGCCAGCATCTGGGTACGCCTGCCGACGCTGCTGATGGCGCTGGCCTGCTGGTGGCTGATCAGCCGGGAAGTCATCCCGCGGCTGGGCCACGCCGTCAAACACAGCCGCGCGGCGGCGTGGACGGCGGCCGGTCTGTTTCTGACCTTCTGGCTGCCGTTCAACAACGGCCTGCGGCCCGAGCCGATCATCGCCCTGGGAATCCTGGCGACCTGGTGCTCGGTGGAGCGGGCGGTGGCCACCAGCAGGCTGCTGCCGCTGGCGCTCGCCTGCATCATCGGCGCGCTAACCCTGTTCGCCGGGCCGACCGGCATCGCCTCCATTGGCGCGCTGCTGGTGGCGGTCGGGCCGCTGCTGACTATCCTGCACCGGCGCTCCCAACGGTTCGGCCTGCTGCCGCTGGTGGCGCCGATCGCGGCGGCGGCTGCCGGCACGGCGATCGTCATTTTCCGCGACCAGACCCTGGCCGGTGAGATCCAGGCCAGCATGGTCAAGTCCGCCGTCGGGCCCAGCCTGGCCTGGTTCGACGAGTACGTCCGCTACGAGCGGCTTTTCATGCCGACCCCCGACGGCTCGGTGGCCCGGCGTTTCCCGGTGCTGGCGCTGCTGGTCGCGCTGTCGGTGGCGGTGGCGATGTCGTTGCGCAAGGGCCGGATTCCGGGCGCCGCCGCCGGGCCCAGCCGCCGGATCATCGGCATCACGGTCATCTCGTTCGCCGCGATGTTGTTCACCCCCACCAAGTGGACCCACCACTTCGGGGTCTTCGCCGGGCTGGCCGGATCGCTCGGCGCGCTGGCCGCCGTCGCGGTCAGCACGGCGGCGATGCGCTCCCGGCGCAACCGCACGCTGTTCGCCGCACTGGTGCTGTTTATCACCGCCCTGTCGTTCGCCAGTGTTAACGGCTGGTGGTACGTGTCCAACTTCGGTGTGCCGTGGGCGAACGTATTCCCGAAATTCCATCTCTCGTTCGCCACCATGCTGATCGGCGCGACAATGCTGCTGCTTGCGGCGGCCGCCTGGTTTCACTTCAACTCGCCGGGTTCGCCGGGCACCCGCGCGACGTCGATCAGCGGGTTTCCGTTGGCGATTGCCGCGTGGGCACTGATCTTCTTCGAGGTGGCCTCGCTGACGTCGGCGATGACCGGCCAGTCTCCGGCGTGGACGGTGGGGCGCTCCAACCTGCAGGCCCTGGCCGGTCTGGCGACAGGTCGAAGCTGCGGCCTGGCCGACGATGTGTTGGTGGAGCCGGACGCTGACGCCGGGATGCTGACCCCGGTCGACGTGCCGCCCGGTACGGCGCTCGGCGCCGGCTTGGCCGAAGGGTTTCGCCCCAACGGCATTCCCGCCGATGTCTCCCCCGATCCGGTGATCGGGCCACCCGGCAGTCGTGACTCAACCGACGAGGACGGGCTGGTCACCGGTGGCGCGGCCGGTACCGCGGGCGGCACCACCGCCGAGCCCGGCATCAACGGATCGCGGGCGCGGCTGCCTTTCAATCTCGACCCGGCCCGCACCCCGGTGCTGGGCAGTTGGCGATCGGGTGTGCAGATGCCGGCCCTGCTGCGGTCGGCCTGGTACCGGCTGCCCCCACGCAACCAGGCCGGGCCGCTGCTGGTGGTGTCGGCCGCCGGCCGGTTCAACGCCGGCGAGGTGACGGCCCAGTGGGCCACCGACGCGGACGCGGCGGACGGAAAACCGGGCGGTTCGGTCGCATTCGGCGACGTGGGCGCAGCACCGGCATGGCGGAACCTGCGGGTGCCGCTGGACGCCATTCCCGACCGCGCCACCCAGATCCGCCTGGTGGCCCGCGACGACGACCTCGCGCCGCAGCACTGGATCGCACTGACTCCGCCACGCATTCCGAAGCTGCGCACCTTGCAGCAGGTGGTCGGCTCTACCGACCCGGTGCTGCTGGACTGGCTGGTAGGGCTGGCGTTCCCCTGCCAGCGTCCGTTCGGCCACCAGTACGGGGTCACCGAGGTGCCTCAGTGGCGGATCCTGCCGGACCGGTTCGGCGCCGAGGCCAACTCCCCGGTGATGGACAAGAACGGCGGCGGCCCGCTGGGCATCACCGAACTGCTGGTGCGCGCGGCCACCGTGCCCAGCTACCTCGCCGACGACTGGTTCCGGGATTGGGGGGCGCTGCAACGCCTGACGCCCTACTATCCCGACGCGGTGCCGGCTCGCCTGGTGCTGGGATCGGCGACCCGCAGCGGCCTGTGGAGCCCGGGGCCGCTGCGCTTCGAGCCGATGAAGTCCCGGTGAGCCAGAGCTGAGCCGGCCCATGACCTGACCACATCTGCCCCAGGGAGCCCTGCCGGCTCGCCCCGTCCGCACAACGCCGGGTCCCAGCGTCGCCCAACTCGTCGCATAACATCGAGGCTCGTGTCCTCCGACGACGAGCAGCCGTCCGGCTACCGGATCGCCCGGCTGATCGCCGTCGTCGCGGGCATCGCCGGGGTGCTGGCCTGCGCTGTGGTGCCGTTGCTGCCGGTCAAGCAGACCACGGCGACCATCGCATGGCCGCAGGGCACCACCGAAGACGGTCACGTCCGCGACATCACCGCGCCGCTGGTGTCGGGAGCGCCGCAGGCGCTGGACATCACCATTCCCTGCGCGGCGATCGCCACCCTGCCCGCCGACGGCGGCCTGGTGCTGTCGACGGTGCCGGCCGGCGGGGTGGACGCCACCAAAAACGGGTTGTTCGTGCGGGCCACCAAGGATGTGGTCTTCGCGGCGTATCGGGACTCGGTGGCCGCGACCGCGCCGCGCCACGCGGTGGCGGCCGGCGGCTGCAGCGAACTGCACCTGTGGGCCGGCGCGGGCGGGGTGGGCGCGGACTTCGCCGGCATTCCCGGCGCTGCCGGAACCCTGCCGGTGGAGAAGAAACCTCAGATCGGCGGGGTCTTCACCGATCTGAAGGTGCCCCCGCAGCCGGGGCTGGCCGCGCGCATCGACGTCGACACCCGGTTCATCGTCGCGCCCACCGCCGTCAAATCGGTAGTGCTGGCGCTGGCGGCGCTGGCGGTGGCGGTGTCGATCGTCGCGCTGGCGGTGCTGGACCGCTCGGGCCGCCGGGCACCGCGTAACTGGCGCTGGGCCAAAGCCGGCGCAGCGACCTGGCTCGCCGACGCCGGCGTCATCGCCACCCTGGCGGTGTGGCACCTCATCGGCGCCACCTCGTCGGACGAC
>NZ_JBYCLE010000019.1:0-3573 GCF_057473765.1 Mycobacterium sp. TH-M106
CGCGTGCCAAAGAGGCTGTCACCGAGCAGCTGCAGGCCGACGGCCGCGGGTGGGGACGCGTCGAATACAAGCTGCGGGACTGGCTTTTCGCCCGGCAGCGGTATTGGGGGGAGCCGTTCCCGATCGTCTACGACGGCGACGGGCGGCCACATCCGTTGGACGAGACGGCGCTGCCGGTCGAGCTGCCGGACGTGGTCGACTGCTCACCGGTGCTGTTCGACCCGGACGACGCCGACAGCGTGCCGTCTCCGCCGTTGGCCAAAGCGACCGACTGGGTGCACGTCGAACTGGACCTGGGCGACGGTCTGAAGCCGTACGTCCGTGACACCAACGTGATGCCGCAGTGGGCCGGCAGCTCCTGGTATGAACTGCGCTACACCGACCCGTACAACTCGGCGCGGTTCTGCGCTGCCGAGAACGAGGCGTACTGGATGGGCCCTAGACCCGCCGAGCACGGGGCCGCCGACCCGGGCGGTGTGGATCTGTACGTTGGGGGTGTCGAGCATGCGGTGTTGCACCTGTTGTATTCGCGGTTCTGGCACAAGGTGTTGTATGACCTGGGCCACGTCAGCTCGCGAGAGCCGTATCGCAGGCTGGTCAACCAGGGTTACATTCAGGCTTTCGCCTACACCGACGCGCGGGGATCCTATGTACCCGCCGCCGAGGTGATCGAACGCAACGGAAAGTTCGTCCTGGCCACCGCCGACGGCGACGTCGAGGTCTTCCAGGAATTCGGCAAAATGGGTAAAAGCCTGAAGAATTCGGTGTCGCCCGACGAGATCTGCGACGGCTACGGCGCCGACACGCTGCGGGTCTACGAGATGTCGATGGGCCCACTGGAAGCATCCCGGCCGTGGGAGACCAAGGATGTCGTCGGTGCCCAGCGCTTCCTGCAGCGGGTGTGGCGTTTGGTGGTCGACGAACACAGCGGTGACCTTCGGGTGGTCGGCGGCGACTCAAAGCCGCTGGACACCGAGACCCTGCGGATACTGCACCGAACCATTGCCGGTGTGTCGGAAGACTATGCGGCGCTGCGCAACAACACCGCCGTGGCAAAGCTGATCGAGTACACCAATTACCTCACCAAGAAGCACCGCGACTCGACGCCGCGGGCGGCCGTCGAACCGCTGGTGCTGATGCTCGCGCCACTGGCGCCGCACCTGGCCGAGGAGTTGTGGCAACGGCTCGGCCATGACGAGTCGTTGGCGCACGGGCCGTTCCCGGTGGCCGACCCCGCGTATCTGGTCACCGACACTCTCGAGTACCCGGTGCAGGTCAACGGCAAGAAACGCGGGTTGATAACGGTGTCGTCCGATGCAGCCGCGGACGCCATCGAGGCCGCGGCGCTGGCCGACGAGAAGGTGCAGGAGTTTCTGTCCGGTGCTACCCCGAGCAAGGTGATCGTGGTGCCGGGACGGCTGGTCAACCTGGTTGTCTGAGTGCAGTTTTCGTCGCGAACGTGCGCAAAAACGAGTTTGACCCGGCCTGCCGTCCGGGGACACGCACGCTCGCGGTGAAGTGCTCGCGGTCAGGTGTTCGCTAGCGGGGCCGGACCACGACCTCGTGCAGGTGTCCGTCCGGCGGGGTGGCCACCACGTCGGCGACGACGGCCGCGACGGTCTCGGGTCGCAGGAACTTGTCGGGGTCGTACTGGCCGCCCTCGAACGCGACCAGGTCACGCTGCATTGCGGTGTCGGTGCGGCCAGGGTAGACCGTGGTGACCCGCAGCGCGGGTTCGTCGTCGCGCAGCGAGTCGGCGAATGCACGCAGCGCGAATTTGCTCGCCGAATACGACGCCATACCCGGCGAAACCCTGCGTCCCGCACCCGAGTTGATGAATACCACCTGCGCGCCGCCGGCCCGCAGCGCCGGCAACAGTGCCAGCGTGAGCCCCACCGCACCGAAGACATTGACCTCGAAGGTGGCCCGCCACTGCGCGGCCGCGGTCTGGGCGACCCGACCGGGCATCGACACACCGGCGTTGTGTACCAGCACGTCGAGCTCGCCGACTGCCTCGGAGGCGGCGGCGACGGCGGCGATGCTGTCGGGGTCGGTCAGATCCAGCGGCCAGGCGATCGCGCCGAGCCGCTGGGCGACGGCCTCCAGCCGTGCCGAGGGCCGGCCGGTCAGCAGCAGCGTGTGGGTGGGCGCCAAGGCCGTGGCGATGGCAGAGCCGATGCCACCGCCGGCACCGGTGATCAGTGCGGTCGGCATGGGTGCGAGTTCAGCGGCCGCCCGGTCGCGGTCAGGTGTGCCCGGTGGACGCGGTGGCCACCGGGCTCTCGACGGGCTCGCAGCTGGCTAGGCGCTCCAGCGGCGCCAGTGCGCGGGCGAGGGTGTTGAGGTCGTCCTTGCTGAGCCTGCTCAGCATCGCCGCCAGCGCGGCCCGCCGGTTGGCCAGCGACTCCCGGTGGACCGCCAGTCCCTGGGGTGTGATGTCGACCAGCACCGCCCGCAGATCCGACGCATCGCGGGACCGCTTCACCAGCCCGATCTTCTCCAGTCTGCGGATGGCGACCGTGGTGGTCGGAGTGCGAACCCGTTCGTGCGCGGCGAGTTCGGTCATCCGGATCGGGCCGCGGTCGAGCAGGGTGACCAGGATCGACAACTGGGCCAGGGTCAGGTCACCGGTGGCGGCGCCGTTGGGATCACCGCGGCGCAGGATGGAAAACAGTTTGGACAGCGTGCGGTGCAGACCTTCTGCGAGCGCGGTAACCTCCGGCGCGCCGGCTTTGCTCTCCGCCATAATTCGCCAGTCTAACCTGCGTGGGTGGCTATCGGGCTTAGGCTGGTCGTCACAGCACTTGAGAGAGGAATTTCTGCAGCCGCTCGGTCTCGGCGGTTTCGAAGATCTGCTCGGGTGGGCCCGATTCCACGACTTTGCCGCGATCGATGAAAACGACGGCGTCCGAGGCCGAGCGGGCGAAGCCCATTTCGTGGGTCACGACAACCATCGTCATGCCGTCGGCGCCGAGTTCGGCGATCAGCGCCAGGATTCCCTTGACCAGTGTGTGCGCTGAGCGACGGACATCACGCCGAAACCGCTGAGCGACTATCCGGTGATGAATTCTTCCAGCCGGGTGCGAGCGACGTCGTCGGGTAGTTGCTCCGGCGGGCTTTTCATCAGGTAGGCCGACGCGCCGATGATCGGTCCGCCCAGGCCGCGGTCCTTGGCGATCTTGGCCGCCCGCACCGCGTCGATGATCACCCCGGCCGAGTTCGGTGAGTCCCACACCTCGAGCTTGTACTCCAGGTTCAGCGGCACGTCGCCGAACGCCCGGCCCTCTAGGCGCACGTAGGCCCACTTGCGGTCGTCGAGCCAGCCGACATGATCAGAGGGGCCGATGTGCACATCGCGGGTCTTGAACTCGCGCTGCAGGTTGGAGGTGACCGCCCGGGTTTTGGAGATCTTCTTCGACTCCAGCCGTTCGCGCTCGAGCATGTTGAGGAAGTCCATGTTGCCGCCGACGTTGAGTTGCATGGTGCGGTCCAACTGCACGCCGCGGTCCTCGAACAGCTTGGCCAGCACCCGGTGGGTGATCGTCGCGCCGACCTGGCTCTTGATGTCGTCGC
>NZ_JBYCLE010000020.1:0-2014 GCF_057473765.1 Mycobacterium sp. TH-M106
CCATCAGCGACTGCGGACCCGAACCCGCATAGATCAGACCGGAATTAACCTCCGGAGGCAACGCCGCAAAATCCAGCCCACCCGCCATCACCTCACCCCCCGGCGACGAACGCATTGGCGGCTTCGGTCACCGCATACGATCCAGCGCTTTCGCGCAAGGTTGTGACGAGCAGATCCAAAATCGTGTCGGCCTGCGCGCTGATCAGCTGATACATCCGGCCGTAAGAGGCGAACTGGGCCGCGGTCAGCACCGACACCGCGTCGGCGCCGGCCGGCAGCACTGCGGTAATCGGCGCCTCCGCAGCTGCGTTCTGCTCGGCCACCGCCGAGCCGACACCAGCCAAGTGACCGGCGGACACCTCCAGCATCTCCGGTTGCGCGGCGACAAAAGGCATGACAACCTCCACCCTCGTGGTCTTATCGACAATGAATGTCGTTACCATACACGGGGACGTGAGCGCCGGCGCTCCGGTCCAATCGCTGCCCATCAGCGCCACCCGCGGGATGTTCGAGACGCTCACTCACCGCTGCTCTGCGACTGGTGGTGAGTGGTTTGTGAGTGGCTTGGTGGTGAGCACCGCCGCCCGGGCTGGGGCGGCGGTGCTGGTTGACCGGGTTGGGGTGCAGCGCGGGCACGCAGTCGGCGTGCCCGCGCGGAGGGGGATTAGGAGTTGATGTCGCGGGCGACGAATTCCTCGTGGTCGAACAGGTTGTCTCCGGCTCGCTCGGCGACGTTGAGCAGGGTGGTCATCACCGCCTCTTCTTCGACCTGTTCGGCGAGGTACCACCACATGAACTGCTCGCCGAGGTAGTCGCCTTCGGCGCGGGCGGTGGCGGCCAGTGTGCTGACCTGTTTGGTGACTATGCGTTCTGAGTCCAGCGCGAGGGCGATGGCCTGGTGGGGGGTGTCGAAGTGGTTGCGGACCTCGTCGGTGCCGGGGATCTCCACGGCGAAGTCGCGGTCGATGAAGTACTGGACGATCTTCATCGCGTGGTTGCGTTCCTCGTCGGCGTGGCGGTAGAAGTATTTCGCCAGTTGCGGCAGGTCGTCGTTGTCGAAGCACGCGGCGATCGCAAGGTATTGCTGTGCCGTCGTGAATTCGTTGCGGATTTGTTCTTGTAGGAGTGCGTGGAATTTGGTTTCGGGGGTGTGGTGTTTGGGCATGGCGGCTACGTTACCGCAGGTTATAGCGGTTTGCAACGAAGGTTGTGCTTATTTAGGCATGCTGTTCCTTAGTAAACTAAGCCTGCGCGAAGAAATGCGTTGTCGATGTTTTCTCGGCCAAGCAGAGTGTAGCTTTCCCTCAGTAAAGAAAGGCTAGCCTCGACTTTCCGCGCACCCTGCTCCGACGGAATCGAAGCCGTGCAGGCCGACCGTGGGTGTTGGACCATGAAAACCGAATTGAACCTTGCCAACCGGCAGCGGCATGACGTAGGAGTAACCCGTGGCGAAAGACGGGCCAACGAAGCGCCGCCGCCGCTGGCTGGCATTGGCCGCCGCGCTGGCCGTCTCCGGAGCCATGCTTTACGCCCAAGACACCGAGCCACCGTGCTGCGGTGAAGCCCCGGCAGCAGCCCCGCCAACCCACGAGTCCGTGCCGGCCGGCGCGCCACCTACCGCCAGTCCCGCGGAGGTGAAAGTGGTGGCGGCCAACGCGCCTACCGCCGCAAAGGATTTCCAGTTCGAGCTACCTTCCGGCATCGCGCCAGAAGAGGGGCTGCAAGTCAAGACCATCTGGGCGGCCCGGGCCATCAGTGTGCTGTTTCCCCAGATCACCAACATCGGCGGGTTCCGGCAGGACACCTTGCGTTGGCATCCGAACGGGTTGGCGATCGACGTGATGATCCCGAACCATGACAGCGCCGAGGGTATCGACCTCGGCAACCAAATCGCCGGGTATGCCTTGGCGAATGCACAACGATGGGGAGTGCTCCATGTGATCTGGAGGCAGCGGTACTACCCGGGCATCGGCGCGCCGAGTTGGACGGCGAACTACGGTTCGGAAACCCTCAA
>NZ_JBYCLE010000021.1:0-1112 GCF_057473765.1 Mycobacterium sp. TH-M106
GAGCGGCTGCGGCACTCGGCGACGTCGAGCCTGCTGTCCCGGCGTGACGTGGTGGTGGTGGCGTCGGTGTCCTGCATCTACGGCCTGGGCACACCGCAGTCGTACCTGGACCGCTCGGTCGAGTTGCAGGTCGGCGCCGAGGTGCCCCGGGACGGGCTGCTGCGGCTGCTGGTCGACGTCCAGTACACCCGCAACGACCTGGCGTTCAGCCGCGGCTCGTTCCGGGTGCGCGGCGACACCGTCGAGATCATCCCGTCCTACGAAGAGCTGGCCGTGCGCATCGAGTATTTCGGCGACGAGATCGAAGCGCTGTACTACCTGCATCCGCTCACCGGCGATGTGATCCGCAAGGTCGACTCGTTGCGCATCTTCCCCGCCACCCACTACGTGGCCGGACCGGAGCGGATGGCGCACGCGATCTCCACCATCGAGGAGGAACTCGCCGCACGGCTCGCCGAGTTGGAGCAGCACGGCAAGCTGCTGGAGGCGCAGCGGCTGCGGATGCGCACCAACTACGACATCGAGATGATGCGTCAGGTCGGATTCTGCTCGGGCATCGAGAACTACTCCCGGCACATCGACGGTCGCGGGCCCGGCACTCCTCCTGCGACCCTGCTGGACTACTTCCCGGAGGACTTCCTTCTGGTCATCGACGAGTCGCATGTCACGGTGCCGCAGATAGGCGGTATGTACGAGGGGGACATCTCCCGGAAGCGCAACCTGGTGGAGTACGGGTTCCGGCTGCCGTCGGCGTGCGACAACCGGCCGCTGACCTGGGAGGAGTTCGCCGATCGGATCGGCCAGACGGTGTACATGTCGGCCACACCGGGGCCGTACGAGTTGAGCCAGGCCAACGGCGAATTCGTCGAGCAGGTGATCCGCCCGACCGGCCTGGTCGACCCGAAAGTCGTGGTCAAGACCACCAAAGGACAGATCGACGACCTGATCGCCGAGATCCGCAGACGCGCCGACACCGATGAGCGGGTGCTGGTGACGACGCTGACCAAGAAGATGGCCGAAGACCTCACCGACTATCTGCTGGAGATGGGTATCCGGGTGCGCTACCTGCACTCCGAAGTCGACACGCTGCGCCGGGTGGAACTGTTGCGGCA
>NZ_JBYCLE010000022.1:0-30176 GCF_057473765.1 Mycobacterium sp. TH-M106
AAGTGCCGCCACCGCGCATGCTCTGCGTAAAGCAGGTAGACCGCCGAATTGACGTGTCCTTGGGTGTCGAGCTCGTAGTGTCGGACCTCGATCTCGATGGCGAACTCATCGGTGCCGATGCTCATTTCGGGCAACTCCGCATCTGTTACATATTCACTGCGTCTGTACGGAGATTGTAACCTCGTGAGCAATGACGACACTCGATGGCCCGCTTGTCCGTGATCCGTTCGTACTCCTCGACGGAGAGCAACCTGCGTATGGTGCTGATCGTTGGCGACGAGAAGCGGAACAGCGACGCTGGTGTCGACCGCCACAAGCCCGGCAACCGTCAACGTCGTCCTGCGTCGATGAGTGCGAACATCGCTTCATCGGTGACGACGGCTTCGCTGCGCGCGACCAACCGCCCAGTTGCATCGCGTTCAATCCTCGCGGTGCGCCCGCCAGGGGTGATCTGCACGCCGGCGCCGTACTGCGAAATGTCGACCACGGTTCCCGGTCTGAGGCCCAACGCGTCGCGCAGCGACTTTGGCACGACTATGCGGCCAGCCGAGTCAATCACAGCCTCCCATGGGATCGAGATACCGTCGAAATCCCAATCAGTAGCTCATCAGGGATCACAGACCGACGGCAGACTCACCGCAATCGTGGTCATACCGTGACGAAACTGACGGTATGACCGCGTGCTACACGTTGAACCGGAACTCCACCACGTCGCCGTCGGCCATCACGTAATCCTTGCCTTCCATCCGCACCTTGCCCGCGGCCTTGGCGGCGGCCATCGACCCGGCGGCGATCAGGTCGTCATAGCAGACCACTTCGGCCTTGATGAAACCTTTCTCGAAGTCGGAGTGGATCACCCCGGCCGCCCTGGGTGCCGTGTCGCCCCGGTGAATGGTCCAGGCCCGGGCCTCCTTGGGCCCGGCGGTCAGAAAGGTCTGCAGCCGTAGGGTGTGAAAACCAGCCCGGGCCAACGCATCTAGCCCCCGCTCGGTCTGCCCGATCGATTCCAGCAGCTCCAGCGCCGACTCGTCGTCCAACTCGGCCAGCTCGGCCTCGATTTTGGCGTCGAGGAACACCGCGTCGGCCGGGGCAACCAGCTCGCGCAGTTCGGCCGCTCGAGCCGCGTCGGTCAGCACCGCCTCGTCGGCGTTGAACACATACAGAAACGGCTTGGTGGTCAGCAGGTTCAACTCCCGCAGCAGCGAAGCGTCCAGGCCGGCGGCGAACAGCGTTGTACCGCTGTCGAGTACCTGCTGTGCTGCGGCGGCTGCGTCGTGGACGGGTTTGCGGTCCTTGTTGTTGCGGGCTTCCTTGGTCAGCCGCGGCACCGCGCGATCCAAGGTCTGCAGATCGGCCAGGATCAGCTCGGTCTCGATGACCTCGATGTCGGATTTGGGATCGATCCGCCCATCGACGTGGGCCACGTCGTCGTCGGAGAACACTCGCACCACCTGGCAGATCGCGTCGCATTCGCGGATGTTGGCGAGGAACTTGTTGCCCAGCCCGGCCCCCTCCGATGCACCTTTGACCAGCCCGGCGATGTCGACGAAGGTCACCGGGGCCGGCACGATCCGCGCCGAGTCGAACATCGCCGCCAGCTCGGCCAACCTGGGATCCGGCAGCGCAACCACGCCTTCGTTCGGTTCGATCGTGGCGAACGGGTAGTTGGCGGCCAACGCGCTGCTACCGGTCAATGCGTTGAACAACGTCGACTTGCCGACGTTGGGCAGCCCCACGATCCCCAGGCTCAGGCTCACAGGACATCAAGTTTACGGTGTGCTCTGTGCCGTCGAAGACCCGATCCGAAGGGAAATACTCAATGCCGCCCGTTCAGTGCAGCAACTCCGCTGCGAGCGGCGTAGCCACCTGTTGCTTTTCTTGTGCTGTGTCCGGTTGGCGCACATACCGTCTCCACGTCAGCACCGCTGCGGCAAGGTAGAACGACAGGAAGATCCAGAAGGCCGACGTCTCCGTTCCGGTGCTCTGGTAGGACTGGCGCAACGCGAGGTTGATCCCCACGCCGCCGAGCGCACCGAAAGCAGCGACGAACCCGATCACGGCGCCCGACATAGCCTGCGACCATCGGCGGCGCTCGGCTTGGCCGACGTTCAGCTGGTGGCTGCGTGCTTCGAAGACCGACGGGACCATCTTGTAGACAGATCCGTTGCCCAATCCGGCCAGGACGAACAACGCCATATAGCCGACCACCGTCGCCGCGGTGGCCACGCCGGAGCGGTGGCCGTCCAGGGAGCTGAGGTAGAGCAGCAATCCGGTGGTCAACCCCATGGCACCGAAGACCGTAAGGGTGACACGGGCGCCGCCGACGCGATCGGCAAGTCGCCCGCCGTAGATGCGGGCCAGCGACCCCAGCGCGGGACCGATGAAGGCCAACTCGGCCGCATGCAGTGCGGCCTGCGCCGTGCTCTGGCCCTCGGCGATGAAATTGTGCTGCAGCACCAAACCGAACGCGAACGAAAACCCGATCCAGGAGCCGAACGTGCCCAGGTAAAGCAGCGCAAGCAGCCAGGTGTCCGACAACGCGAAAATCGCGCGGAGGTGGCTTACCTCGGTGGGATGCTCCAGGTTGTCCATGAAGCGTGCCGCGCCCCAGGCGACGACCGCCAGCAGCACAAGGTAAAGCCCGCACACCCAAAACGGTGACCGCGCACCGGCAGTAGCGATCACCAGTAAACCCACCAACTGGACCATCGGCACCCCCAGATTGCCCACCCCGGCGTTAAAACCCAACGCCGTACCCTTGAGCCGCTGCGGATAGAACGCGTTGGTGTTGGTCATGGACGCGGCATAATTGGCTCCGCCAAATCCCGTCAGCGCCGCGCACACCAGATAGGGCCACAGCGGCAAGCCTGGGTGGGCCAGCAGCACCATCGCTGTGACGGTGGGGACAAACAGCACCACGATCGAACCCACCGTCCAGTTGCGCCCCCCGACCATCGCGATGCCCATCGAATAGGGGATCCGCAGGCAGGCCGCGACCAAGGTGGCGGTGGCACCGAGCAGAAACTTGTCCGCCGAGGAGAAACCGTACACGCTCTGCGGCATGAACAAGGCCAGCACCGGCCAGAGCGTCCAGACCCCGAAGGCGACATGGTCGCACGCCACAATCCAGAGCAGGTTGCGACGGGCGATCGTCTTGTCGCCGGCTTCCCACGCCAGGGTGTCTTCCGCATCCCAGAACGAGATGTTATGGCGGCGGGCCATCAATTCTTCACCTTTCCGCACGCCGAACCAGCGTGACCCCCACTGCATGAGGGCCCTAGTGCCGTCGGCTCCAGCGAACGTTGTCGATGTCACTACTACGGCACGACAGCCACTGCGCGACAGGGCATCGACCTGTCAGTGTGCTACCTATTGCCTGTGTGAGCTGTGCAATAGTTGAGCACCTCGAAAATGGCAACAGCAGAGATGGCCGCCGAAAAGGCGACGGCAGCCGAGGCGACCAGCGGTCCCGATGCTGACGGCGCAGCGGCACGGCGTTTACCGGTGTGAGGGCCACCAGCCGGTACGGTCAATGTGTGTCAGCACAGCGGGCGAGGTCGGCGGTGACGGCCGATCACCGTTCGGCTTACCCCAACCTGCCGGGTCTGCCGTGGTGGGCGGCGATCGTCGTCGCGGCGCTCACAACGGCGGTCGGGATCGCGTTCGACGCCGGATCGGGCGGCAACGAGCTGACCGACGTCTTCGCCGCACTGTATGTACTCGGGTGCTTCACGGCTGTGCTCGCGGTGCAGCAATCGAGCGTGTTCACTGCCGTGATCCAGCCTCCGCTGATCCTGTTCTGCGCCGTACCCGCCGCCTACTGGGTGTTCCACGGCACCACCTTCGCCGACACCAGGGCGATCCTGATCAACTGCGGCTACCCCTTGATCGAGCGGTTCCCGCTGATGTTGTTCACCTCGGCTGGTGTGCTGCTGATCGGCATGACCCGCTGGTATTTCGGGATGATGACACGGCCGGCGACACCGGTCGTCGGGGAAAAGACGACCCGCCCTGGGCGTGTGGCATCGACCGTCAAGCGGCTCACTGTGAAACTGGTCGCGGTGTTCCGCCGCGATCCCGCCCGCGCCGGCGCGGCTCCGGCAGCCCCGCGACGGCAACGCAGCACCGGCCGTCCCGGTCGCCCCAGCCGCTCCGCGTCAGCGCCACGCGGATCAGGTTCCACCAAACATGCCGCGCCGGCGCGTTCCCGACATACCCGGCCCCCGGCCGACGACAGGCCGAACTGGGAGGCTGACCATCCCCGACGGCGCCGGCCGGCGCCGGCCCGCGGCGAAGCGCCACCACCGCCGCGGCGGCGCCCCAGGTCTCCGCAGACCGGTGCCCGGCACGCTCAGCCGGCCCGGGACACCCGCCGCGACCCGCATCGGGACACCGGCCGATCGGCGACACGCGGCACCCGGATGGACGCCTATCGGCCCGTCGAGCGATCGGGACCACCGCCATCTGAGCCACCTGCGCCACCTCGCCGGCGGGCACCGAACACCGCTGCCGGTGGCCGTGACGTCGCGGCCACACACCACCCGATCTCACAGGTGCGTTATCGCAGGCCGGACCTTGGCGACGAGTCTGGCGCGGAACCGCCAGCCCGGTCGAACAGACCGCGCAGGAACGCAGCCGAGTCCTGGGAGTACGACATTTGACCCGCTGCCTACTGCGCTACGGCCGGGGCGGGCGAATCTCCCGCGGCAATGCGAACACCAGCGTCTCGTTGGCCGTCGCCACCGGGTGCACCGTGTCGTAGCCGTCTTCGGCCAACCGCTCCAGCACACCGCGCACCAGGATCTCCGGAACAGATGCGCCGGACGTGACGCCGATGGTCTGCACGTTGTCCAGCCACGCCGGGTCGATGTCCTCGGCGTAATCGACGAGGTGAGCGGTCGCCGCTCCGGCGCCCAGCGCCACTTCCACCAACCGGTTCGAGTTCGACGAGTTGCGCGATCCGACCACGATCACCAGCTCGCATTCGGCGGCCATCGCCTTGACAGCGGTCTGCCGGTTCTGGGTGGCATAGCAGATGTCGTCACTGGGCGGATCCTGCAGCTTCGGAAACCGTTCCCGCAGTCGCAGCACGGTCTGCATGGTCTCGTCAACGCTCAGAGTGGTCTGCGACAGCCACACCACCTTGTTCTCGTCGCGCACGGTCACCGCGTTCACCGTGTCCGGGCCGTCGACGAGTTGCACATGTTCGGGTGCCTCGCCGATGATACCGATGACCTCCTCATGGCCCGCGTGGCCGATGAGCAGAATGTCGTAGCCGTCCCGGGCGTAGCGCTTGGCCTCGTTGTGCACCTTGGCCACCAGCGGACAGGTCGCGTCGAGGACCCGCAGCCCCCGATCGGCGGCCGAGGCATGCACGTCCGGTGCCACACCGTGCGCGGAGAACACCACCATCGAGCCTTCGGGCACCTCGTCGGTATCCCGGACGAAGATCGCACCTTTCTTGGTCAGGGCGTCCACCACGTGCTTGTTGTGTACGATCTCGTGCCGGACGTAGACCGGCGCACCGTGTTTCTCCAATGCGCGCTCCACCGTTTCGACGGCGCGGTCGACACCTGCGCAGTAGCCACGCGGCTCTGCCAACAACACGCGCTTGCCGGTGGGAGCGTCGGCGGAGATCGCCGCTGCTGAGCGGCTGGCACCGGGCATCCCGATGTTGAGCGTCGGTGGCATGGCACCAGCGTACGGTCCGCGTCCGTGACTAGACCAGCCCAGTGCCAGCCCCACCACCCGCTTGGCGTTGACCGGCCATTGAGGCAGGCTTGGGGCCATGGCTACTGCACCGTATGGAGTCCGGCTGCTGGTGGGCGTGGCGACCGTCGCCGTCGAGGAGACCATGAAGCTGCCGCATACCATCTTGACGTACCCGATGACGCTGGCCAGCCAGGCCGCACACTTCGTCATGCGATGGCAGCAGGGCCTGGCTGAGCTGGCGATCAAGGGAGACTCCACACTGGAGGCACTGTTCCCGCCGAAGAACGAGCAACCGGAGTGGGCGACGTTCGACGAAGACCTTGAGGCCGGTGAGGCAGGTGATGCCGGTGATGCCGGTGAAGCCGGTGAGGAGTCGAGTGGCGATGGACTCGGCTCGACGTCCGACGGTTCGGACGGCGGTCGCCGCTCGGAAGGCAGGTTCGCCCTCTACTCGGTCGGCGAGGCGGATGACAACCCGCAGACGAACGTCACCAGAGACACCGCGGCCGGTGTCGCGGTCCGCGAACCGGACGTGGTCGGCGAACTCGACTATGCGGCGCTGACCCTGGCCCAGCTGCGGGCCCGGCTGCGCTCGCTGGGTGTCGACGAGCTGGAAGCCCTGCTGGCCTATGAAGAAGCCACCAAGGCGCGGGCACCGTTTCAGACGCTGCTGGCCAACCGGATCACCCGCGCGACCGCGAAGTGAGCGCACCCGCACCGGGAAGCTCCCCCGAGAACCCGTTCCCGGTCCGCGCGGTCGCGGTGCGGGTGGCCGGCTGGATCGACAAGCTGGGGCCGGTCTGGGTGGAGGGTCAGCTGACCGAGGTCAACGTGCGCCCCGGTGCCAGAACGGTGTTCATGGTGTTGCGTGACCCCGCCGCCGACATGTCACTGACCGCGACGTGCACACCTGAGCTGGTCGCACGGGTGCCGGTCGAGCTGACCGAAGGCACCCGGGTGGTGGTCTGCGGCAAACCGACTTTCTTCACCGGACGCGGCACATTCTCTTTGCGGCTCAGCGAGATCCGGGCCGTGGGGGTGGGTGAGCTGCTGGCCCGCATCGAGCGGCTGCGTCGGCTGCTGGACGCCGAGGGGTTGTTCGACCCGCGGCTCAAACGACCGATTCCGTTTCTGCCGGCCGCCGTCGGCCTGATCACCGGCCGGGCCAGCGCCGCCGAGCGGGACGTCACGACGGTGGCCACCGACCGCTGGCCGGCGGTGCGATTCACGGTGCGCAACACCGCCGTGCAGGGGCCCGACGCCGTACCGCAGATCGTCGCGGCGCTGCGCGACCTGGACACCGATCCGGCCGTGCAGGTGATCGTGCTGGCCCGCGGCGGCGGCAGCGTCGAGGACCTGCTGGCGTTCTCCGACGAGACGCTGTGCCGGGCGATCGCCGCCTGCCGCACGCCGGTCGTCAGCGCGGTCGGTCACGAGCCCGACAACCCGCTCTGCGACCTGGTCGCCGACCTGCGCGCCGCCACGCCCACCGACGCGGCGAAGAAGATCGTCCCGGATGCCGTCGCCGAGCTGGCGCTGATCGTCGAGCTGCGCCGACGCGCTCGTCAGGCGCTGCGCAACTGGGTGCTGCGCGAAGAGCGGACGCTGGCCCAGCTGCGTAGCCGGCCGGTGCTGGCCGACCCGCTGCGTGCGCTGACCGCGCGCAGTGAGGAGGTGCACCGCGCCCGAACCGCGCTACGCCGTGACATCGGCCGGTTGATCGCCGTGCAGACCGAGCGTGTCGGCCACCTGTCCGCCCGGCTGGCCACGCTGGGTCCAGCGGCGACCCTGGCCCGCGGCTATGCGGTGGTGCAGACCATTTCGGCGCAGGGGCCGGTACACGTGCTGCGGTCGGTCGACAACGCCCCCGCCGGCACCCGGCTGCGGGTGCGGGTGTCTGATGGTGCGGTGGCGGCGGTGAGTGAGGGACCCACCGATGGGGGCTGAGCCGATGAAGCCCGTCAGTGAACTCGGGTATGAGCAATGCCGTGACGAGCTGTTCGAAGTCGTGCAACGGCTGGAGCAGGGTGGGCTGGACCTCGATGCGTCGCTGAGCCTGTGGGAAAGGGGTGAGCAGCTGGCCAGGCGCTGCGAAGAGCACCTGGCCGGAGCGCGCCAGCGGATACAGGAAGCGCTGGCCTCCGAAGAGTCCGACGAGGCCTGAATTCGCCCGGAACTGAAACACGTTTCAGAAACGCTCGCCGGATGTCAGTGCTGCTCCAGCAGCGCGCCGTTCCCGCAGTAGTCAGGCGACATCCCTTCCGGGTCAAGCCGGAGAAGCCATACCCTTGGTGAATCAGGTGGTCAGTACGGGCCCCCGGGGTCGGCAGAGGATGCGTGATGGCAGCGCCGGCAGTGTGGTTACGACGCCCAACGAGGGCGCCCGATTCTGTGACGCGTGCGGGGCACCGATGATGGCATCGGTCGATGCTGCCGAGTACAAGCAGGTGACGGTGCTGTTCGCCGACGTGGTGCGCTCAATGGACATCGCGGCCACCGTGGATATGGAGCGGTTGCGCGAAATCATGACTGAGCTGGCGGAGCGTTCGGCGACGGTGGTTCAACGCTACGGGGGGACGGTGGAGTTCATCGGCGACGGGGTGATGGCGGTCTTCGGCGCCCCAGTGGCATTGGAGGATCATGCGTTTCGGGGGTGCCTGGCCGCGCTGGCCATCCAGCAGGAGGCGAACCGGTTGGCCGCCGAGATTGACCGCCATGACGGCGTGGCGCTGCGGTTGCGGGTGGGCCTGAATTCGGGTCGGGTGATCTTCGGGAAGATCGGTTCGGGATCGTTGGGCTACAAAGCCATCGGCGAGCCGGTCGGCTTTGCTCAGCGCATGGAATCGGTGGCCCCCCCGGGCGGGGTGATGCTGTCGGAGTCGACCGCGCGGCTCGTCGAGCACACCGTGATGCTTGCTGAACCGGAGTGGGTGCGCATCAAGGGGGCCGAAGAACCGGTGCGAGCGCGCCGACTGATGGGGATCGGGCCTCGGGATGGCCTCCTCGGGCGTGCCGAGGCGAGCCTAGTCGGCCGGCGCTGGGAGATGGCCGCCCTCGAGGCCCTGGTGGAGCGAACGGTCGGCGGCCGCGGTGGTGTGGTTGATGTGGTGGGGGCGCCGGGCATCGGCAAGAGCCGGACAGCCCGGGAGGCCGCGATGGCCGCGGCCGGTCGCGGGGCCGAGGTAATTTGGACCTTCTGCGAGTCGCATGCCAGCGAAATTCCCTTCCATGTGTTGACCCGGCTGCTGCGGGCGGGTACCGGCGTGGCCGACCGCGATGGGGAAGCCGCCCGAGCCCGGGTTCGGGAACACGTGCCGGATGCCGACGTGGAAGATCTGTTGCTGTTTGACGATCTGCTCGGCATCGCAGACCCCGAGGTGCCGCTACCTCAGATCGACCCGGATGCGCGGCGGCGCCGACTGACCTCGCTGGTCAACACCGTGTTGCTGGCGCGTACCCAACCGGCGCTTTTCATCATCGAGGATGCGCAGTGGATCGACCCGGTCAGCGAGTCGATGCTGGCCGACTTCCTCACGGTGATCCCGCGGACCACGTTGATGGTGTTGATCACATTCCGCCCCGAGTATGAGGGAATGCTGACACGGGTGCCCAACGCGCAGACGATAGCGCTTGGCCCGCTAGGTGATTCGGATACCGCGGCGCTGCTGGTTGAGTTGCTGGGTTCGGATCCCTCGGTGGGCGCACTGGCCGCGATCATCGCCGAGCAGGCCGCAGGGAATCCGTTTTTCGCCGAGGAGATGGTGCGCGAGTTGGTGCAGCGCGGGGTGTTGGCCGGTGAGCGCGGTGGCTACGGCTGTGGCGCGGACGTCACTGAGGTGAGCGTGCCCGCGACGGTGCAGGCCGCCATCGAGGCGCGCATCGATCGACTGGACACCGCGGCCAAGCGGGCCTTGACCGCAGCGTCGGTGATCGGCGTCCGCTTCGAAGAGCAGTTGCTGGCCGCATTGGGCATCGACACGGTACTCGACGAGCTGCTCAGCGCGGAGCTGATCGATCAGGTGCGGTTCACCCCCAGCGCCGAGTACGCCTTCCGCCACCCGTTGATCCGCGCGGTGGCCTACGAATCGCAGCTGAAATCCGATCGCACCGAATGGCACCGGCGCCTCGCCGCCACCATTGAGGCACACGACCCCGTTTCCGCCGACGAGCATGCGGCGCTGATCGCCACACATCTCGAGGCGGCCGGCGAACTAGCCGAGTCTTGCCGCTGGCACCTGCGCGCGGCGGAATGGCTTCGGCCTCGCGATATTCCCGCCGCTCGCGGACAGTGGGAGAACGCACGACGCATCGCCGACGAGTTGCCCGATGATCACGACGACGTCATCGCCTTGCGAATCGTGCCACGCACTATGCTGATTTCGACAGCGGTATTCGTGGGTAGTGGTGCAGACGTCGACGAACGTTACCGCGAGTTTCGTGACCTGACAACGCAAACTGGTGATCTGACGTCCCTGGCGATTGCGACAGCCGGACTGATCTTTTCGTTCGCAGCCAACGACAACCGCGTTTCCGAGGCTGCGGTACTGGCGTCGGAGCTGGAAGATATGGTCAGCCACGTTGACTGCGATGCCGAGACCAGGAGCATCATCCTCAATGCGGTGGCCTTCGTCCGCTTCGCAAATTGCGAATTCGACGCCGCGCTCGAGGCTATCGATGCGATACACGCACTGCCTTCGGGCATACCGGTAGTCGAACTTATCTCGGCAAACGCGCTTCTTGGTTGCATCGAGACGTGCAGCGGCCGTTACAAGCAGGGTAGACGGCGCTTCCGGGAGGAACTCGAGCGCGCACACACGCTCCAATCGGTCCGATACGCCTACATTCTGTTCTACTTCGTCGTGACGACGGCGCTGGGTGTGGACCAGGCTGATGAGACGGTCGACCAGGTGCGCGAGGCGTTGCGGCGTGCCGAATCGGTCGGTGACATCAGCGGGATCATCCTCGCGCAATTGGCCTGCGGAAAAATGTTGCTGCGACGGGACGATGCGGCGTTCAACGAGGCAATCGACGTGCTTCACCAGGCCCACGCAAACATTCGGAAGCACAAGAGCATGACCATCGCGCTGCCGGCCGTGAGCGCCGACCTTGCGATCGACGCTGCCCGCCACGGGCGAATTGACGAAGCGATCGATGACCTTCATGCCACATTTACAAGGCACATGGCTGGTGGCTCCCGTGTCTTCGCCGGTTGCGCCGGTGAGGCACTGGTCGGCCTTCTCATCGAACGGGGATCCACCGACGACCTCACTGAGGTGCACCGAATCGTTGACCACTGGCAGCTCCGTCGGCCGGGCATTCCGGCACTGGACCTGTGGTGGCTGAACTCGCGAGCGCTGCTGGCGAAGGTGGAGGGCGACCCGGAAAGATACGCCGAGCTCGCCAGGACGTACCTTGGGCTCTGCGAGAAGCTCGACGCCCGCGGGCGCCTCGATCAGGCGCGCCAAATGGTCAACCGGATCGTCTGAGTGAGGCGTGCAGAAGATGGCGACGATACTGGCCTATACTTCGCCCGCGCTTGGCCATCTGTTGCCAATCAGCACACTGCTATCAGAGCTCGCCCGTCGCGGCCACACCGTTCATGTGCGCACGCTGTCTGCCGGTGTCGAGATCAGCCAACGGCTCGGATTTGCCACGGACGCTATCGACCCGCGGATCGAGCGGATCGAACTCGACGACTGGAAGGCAACCAACCCTGTTGCTGCGCTGAAGCTGTCGGTCGCGGCATTCGGCCAGCGCGCCGTGCACGAAGTCACCGATCTGGCCCTGGCGGTGGCGCGGGCACATCCTGACGCGTTGGTTGTCGACGTGAATTGCTGGGGTGCTCAGTCCGCGGCCGACGCCGGCCCTACCCCATGGGCCTGTTTCTCGCCGTACACGCCGCCGTTGCGATCGCCCGGGGTGCCACCGTTTGGGCTCGGTCTCAGACCGATGTCAGGTGCGGTGGGCCGGGTGCGTGATGCCGCCGTACGCAGAACTGTAGTGGCCCGTCTCGAAAAGCTGATGCTCCCGCAGATCAACATGATTCGCGCGACAGTCAACGTAGGTCCGGTCGGGTCAGTCGACGAGTTCTTGCGCCGATCGCCACTGTTACTCGTCGCCAGCGGCAAGCCGTTTCAGTACCCACAAACCGATTGGGGCGATGCCGTGCAGATGATCGGACCCTGCGCGGATGACCCCGGTCCGAACACGGACCCCGATTGGCTGACCTCGGTAGACCGGCCGATCGTCCTCGTCACCACGTCGTCGGAGAAACAGGCCGACGACAACCTTGTTCAGACCGCGATAACCGCGTTGTCCGACGAGCCGGTGCATGTGGTCGCGACCATGCCCGCTGGGCGATCAGACGGAATTGAGACGTCGCCCAATGCGACGGTGTGCCAGTTCGTCCCGCACGGCCTAGTTCTTGGCCGCGCGGTGTGTGCGGTGACGCACGGTGGGATGGGCGCAACTCAAAAGGCGCTCGCCCATGGTGTACCCGTGTGTGTCGTGCCCTATGGGCGTGACCAATTCGAGGTCGCGCGGCGCGTCGAGGTAGCCCGGTGCGGCACCCGCCTGCCGGCCAAGAAACTGTCGTCGTCGCGGCTACGAACGAAGGTGCGAGAAGCGATGACAATGGCTGCTGGCGCGAGGCGGGTGGCCGTTGGTTTCACCGCCACCGGCGGCGCTTCCCGCGGTGCCGACCTCTTTGAACAACGCGTGCTTGGCAGCAAAGCCTGAGTGGCTAGCGGCAACGACTCGCTGGCCTGGCGAACGTGGCGGGTGCTGGCGCATTCGAAGCGAAACTCCTTGCGGTACAAAAGACGCCAGCTGGCTCTCAGCTCGGGAAGACGGTATCGGCGCGTCGGTGGCCTCCCGGATGTACACGCCGATCTGGCGCAACGAGCGCGTGGCCTCCGGCACCACCGGCGCGGCGAGCTGAAAGTCGTGAATCTGGCCAGGCCAGATCCGCACCTCGGCCGGCACACCGGCCGCCGCCAGCTTGGCTGCCGCCAACTGCGCGTCATGCAGCAGCACCTCCGACCCGGACACGTGAATCAACGTCCGCGGCAGACCGGGTTTGATGTGGTCCAGCGGCTCATAGCACTCTTCGGGCTTACCGTCGACGCTGTGCTTATTGGCGGCGCTGGCAACCAACGCGAGGAGCGCATCGAACGCCTTCGCCGGAAACATGGCGTCGATCTTGATGTTCGGATGCAACTGCTTGGGCTCCTTCGCCAGCTGCATCAACGGCGAGATCGCCACCAGGGCCGCCGGTTCCTCGTCTTCGTCGTGGAGCCGTTGCGCGAGCGCCAACGACAGGTAGGCGCCCGCGGAATCGCCCGTCAACACGATCTGGTCGGGCTGGTATCCGCGCAGCCGCAGCCACCGGTAGGCGTCGTAACAGTCATCGAGGGCCATCCCGATCGAGTGCTTGGGAATCAGCCGGTAGTTGACTACCAGCACGGGTGAGTCGGCGAACTTCGACAGCGCGTTGACAACTCGGCTGTGCGAGTCGGCCCCGCACGACAGAAACGCACCGCCGTGCAAGTAGAGCACCACCCGTCGGTTGCCGTCCGCGGGCAGCACGCCAGGCGAGCGGACGAGCTGAGCCGTGGCATTGGGCAAACTCACCATCGCCCGGAGGGCGCTGGGGGCGGGCAGTAAGACCCGGGACGTGAAGTCGATAAGTCCCCAAGGCCAGGGCATATGCGGAACATGGCTGCACACGGCCAGGGTCGGCCTGATCGTTAGTCGCGAAGCCAGCGACACCAACCGGGCCAAGATACTCGGCCCGCTCTCGACGACCTCGACTGGAACACCGTCGCTGACGGCAAATGTGCGCGTCCTGAGTGGGCGGACAGCCTCGCGAGGCGAGCCGGATAGCTTGCTAGGGGCGGTCATGCTCAACGCTTCCTCTCTCATGGCGAAAGGACGGCCACCGCGTCTGGTGCCGAGTTCCGCTATGGCAATCGTCACTCCCATTGGGTTAGGTGGAGTTCGGTAGCGCGCCACTGCAATTTCGCCCGGACTTAAGGGGCTACTACTTAGTGGTCTGGCACGGAATTTCGATGACGTATTCGTAGGGGCCGTTATGCGGCTGATGTGAGGGCGGCGTCTTCATGTCGTCGCCCGCATCGCCGATGCGCGCAAAGCGTTGGCGGCTGGGCTCAAACAGCAACAACGGCTTTAAGTTTAAGTACTACGCCGCCGAGACCGGGCGAGATTGCAGTAGTGCACTACCGAGATCGTCCCCACCGCACGCGAGTGATGATTCCCTTGGCACGGTGTGGCCAGCCGTCGCGTTCGCACGCATCGAGCAGGAGAGTCCGGGGAACATCGCAGTTTAGGGGACCGTATGACTGATTCGGCCGTGGCCAATCCGTGTGAGACATCGACGCCGGACAGGTTGAGCCCGCCGCAGGTTCGCCTGCCCAAGCTTGTGCAGGGTGCAGCATTCGCCTTCTTTCGCCGCAAGGCGATGCGGTATTGGATCAACCGGCACGGGCACATCTTCGAAATCAATGTGCCGTTCTTCGGTCGATCCGTCATCGTGTCCGACCCGGCACTGGTGCGGTTGATGTGCACCACGGGCGCCGAGCATCTGGTCAACGTCCAGCCGAATATCGGCAATCTGTTGGGGCCCGGGTCAGTTTTCGCACTTGACGACGGGCCGCATCGCGATCGGCGTCGACTGCTCACGCCGGCATTCCACGGTCAGTGCCTCAAGGGCTACGAACAGATGATCGTGGACGAAACACTCCGCGAAGCTTCGAAGTGGCCTGAGAACACAGAGTTCCGGATTCTCGAACCAATGAACAGGATCGCGTTGAACGTGATCCTGCGGACCCTCTTCGGCGCCGAAGAACCCGAATTCGCAGAACTCCGCGAAATCTTGCCGTCGTTCATGAAACTGGGATCGGTCATGGCATTCGTGCCGCGGCTGCCATTTCGGACCGGGCGCCACAGCCCCTGGGGCAGGCTGGACGAATCCCGACGCGCGATCGACCGGATCATCTACGCACTGATCGACAGGGCCGAGACCGATCCGACTCTGGGTGAGCGGAAGGACGTGCTGGCCCTGTTGCTGCGCAGTCGGTACGACGACGGAACCGCAATTCCGCGGACGGAGATCAGCGACGAGCTGCTGACCCTCATCGCTGCCGGTCATGAAACTTCGACAGCAGCGTTGAGCTGGCTGTTTGAGCGGCTGCGACGCCATCCGGACGTGCTGGCCGAACTGGTCAGCGAGATCGATCAGGGTGGCAGCGAACTCCGTCGGGCCGCAATTTCGGAGTCGCTGCGTGCCCGCACCGTCCTCGATGTCGTTGGCCGCAGGGTCAGGTCGTCGTTCGACCTCGGTGGGTGGTGGATCCCGCAGGGTCGTACGGTGCTCGTGCGCCTCGCCGATATCCACGACAACCCGGAAATCTTCCCGCACCCCGAACGATTCGAGCCGACTCGCTTTCTGGGTACCAAGCCCGCGCCACAGACGTGGCTACCGTTCGGTGTCGGAACACGGCGGTGTGTCGGCAATGACTTCGTCTCCGCCGAAATGGATATCGTGTTGCGGACGGTGCTGCAGAACTTCCGGATCCAGACCGACGCGGCCCCCGATGAGAAGATGCATTTCCGGGGGGTCACCCACACCCCGAAACTCGGCGGCCTCATCGTCGTGCGCCGGCGAAGGTAGCCCACGATGGCGACCCACCTGATCAAACCAACGCCAGCGCAACTGCTCGAGATTCGCTGCAATGTCGGCGACGCCATCGTCGCGAACTTAGCGTGGCACCTCGTCTTCTTCTTCGAGCGCCATCTCGATACCAGGGCCCTGGTCCGTGCATTTGCGCACGCACTCACGAACCTCCCGATCTTCGCAGGACGAATGACCGTCGTCGACGGCAGGATGGCAATCCGATGTGAGGGGCAGGGTGTGCCGTTCACGTCTGCGTCGTCGGGCCGCACGCTCCGTGAGGCGATCCACTCGGCGTCGAAGGACAACGGACGCTGGCTCGTCGACCCGGTGAACGGTGTCACGGCTCGGTGGGGATGGGGCCCGTTGTGCAAGGTCCGTGTCACGCATCTCGCGAACAACGCGACCGCGATCAGCTTCTCCTGGCACCACATGATCGGCGACATGCGGACGGCGATGTTCTTCATGAACGCCTGGGCCGCCGCCGCTGCTGACCAGCCACTCGCCGAGCCGTTGATCGTGCAAGACCGCGCCGCCTACCTCGACGAGCACCTTCCCGCCGATGGCGCGTCCGAACCAGGGGTGCGTTGCCTCGGGCTCGCAGAACTTGCCCGCAGCGCGCTCTACCTGGCGAAAGATGCGCGAAAGCAGCGGACTCTGAGTCTCTACTTCGGAGACGGCGAAATCGCCCGCATGCGCGGCGCGTACGGAAACCGGATGCGATTGTCTGCCAACGATGTCGTGTGCGCCCATGTTTCCGAAGCGCTCGTGAACACCGATCCTGTGGTGGATCGTCGCACCCTCGTGATAGCAGTGGATGCACGGAATCGTTGTGGTCTCGATCCGATGCTTGTCGGCAATATCATCACGGCCCTGAGCGTCGACCTGCGACGCGGTGAGGGTGCACGGGCGATCGCCGAACGCATCCGCCACAACGTGGACCGCTTCACCGACGAACACTGCGACATGAGAATCAACCAACAGCTCTTCGACGCCGCCGGTGCCTGGCAGGCTGCTTGGTTTGTTACCAGGGCGTTCAATCCGGCCCGGTGGAACCCGTTGATCACGAACCAGAGCGGCTTCGGCGTTTACCGCATCCACTTCGAAGACACCTTCCCGTCCTACTGCACGCCGGTGCTGAAGCTACCCGTTGCGGGAGGCGGTGCCCTCATGGAAGGGGCAGGTGGCCGTGGACTGGTATTTCAAATGACGTTGCCACCCAAGGATTTCGAGGCCATGTCGAGACCCGCAGTTCAGGAGCATCTGCACCAGTTTCGGCGGGCAGACGACGACATTCCACAACTGCACCGTGAGGTTCACGGCTAGCTTGTGGCGCAGCGGTCAGCTGCTTCGCAGCACCTCGACCGTCTCCAGCCGCCGCGCGTGGATCACCGGATACACCGCAGCCGCCAGGACGAGAATGAATACCGCTGCCACCCCGGTCCGCAACGACAGGGGCAGCACGCCCCATTCGATCTTGATGCCGTAGTACACCGGTGAGCCCAGCGACCAGAGATAGGTGAGGCCCATACCCCCGAGCACCGCCATGCCGGCGACGAGCACGCCGAGCAGGCCTGCGTTGGCGATGATCACGGCCTGTTCCTGCCCGGCGGTCATTCCGATCGCCCGCAACACGGCCCGCTCACGCTTGCGCTGTACGAGTCCGAGCACGAACACATTCAGCACGCTCAAGCCGGCGGCCGCCATCACGACATACCCCGAGAGCGTGAACGGCTCCAAGAATCGGGTGATCCCGCTGGTGGCCTCCGAGCGCCACTGCAGGTTGTCGTATACCCGCAATCCGGCGCCCAGGTCGACGAAATCGCCGCGGTGCGCGGTTGCGGCGGCGGCGGAGGGATAGGCCACCGCGATCTGGTCGCGCACGGCGGCCCAATCCGCACGCGCCAATCTGTCTGAGACTAGGACGATGTCGCCCACTACGGTGTCGTTCACCATCCGTGGATGAAAGGTTCCAGCCACCCGGTACCGCTTGGGCCCTGCAACGGTCGGCAGCTCGACGGTGCCGCCCTCCGCGACGCCGAGCCGGCTGGCCGCAATCTCGCTCAGGCCGATCTCCCCGCCCCGCAGACCCGGCCAGAACTCGTCGGGTGAAGCGGTCGGCTGATACAGCGCCGTGCTGTACCAATCGCCCGGGGTGACGCCAACGACCAACCGCGACAACGTCCCTGACGAGATCGTCGACCGCCAGCGTGACGTCACGCTGAGTCCGTCGGCGGCGCCGGTCACCAGCTCGAATGTGGCATCGGAGATCTGGCTATCCCGCTGGTCGAGCACCGATTGGGCGGCGATCAACAAGGAGGCGGGCAGCCGGTCGGCCTTCTCTTGCGCGATCTGGGTGGTGCCGAGCAGTTGCATGCTGTGCGAGCTGATGGCCGAGCTGGCGCCCTGGCCAAGGAGCGCGGCCGAGAGTGCGAACAGCACGGCATAGCGCCGCACGTCGGCGCCCAGCAGACGCCCGGCGGCGGGACGCGCGATCGTCAGCAGCGTGATCGCCAGTCCCGCGCCGCGCGGGGCTATCCACGCCGTCACCAACACCACCCCGCACAACCCCACCGTCATGCCGTAGATGCCCACGTTCAGCGGCAGAGACCCGCGCTCGAAGATCTTCAGCACGACGACGGCGGCCACCAGCGCGCCCGCCCCGGCAACCAGCGGCCACATCGGGATCGTCCTGGCGCGCTGCACCCCGCCGACGCTCGCCATCGACGCCAGCGGTCCCTCGCGGACCAACCGCAGCGCAGGCCCGATCATCGCCAGGATGCCCGAGACCGTCCCCGCGGCGGCTCCGATCACGATCAAGCTCGGCGTGAAGTGCGCTGTGATGGTGCCGCCGGAACCGGCCAACATGGACCGCCCGAAGCGGTCCACGAGGTACGTCCCGAGCAGGAAACCGCTTGGGACCCCCAACAGTCCGCCGAAGAAGCCCACGACGGCGCCTTCGCCGAGCATCCCGGCGAACAACCCGACGGGTTTGGCGCCGATCGCGCCGATGGTCCCCATCACCGCTCGCCGGTCCTCGACGGCCAGCAGGATGGTGTTCACGGAGATGAGAAAGCCGATCAGGACGCCGGTCAGCGCGGTGATGTTGAAGATCTGTGTGGCGTTCTCAAACACGGCCGGCAGGTACGGCCGGGGCGGGCCTGCTGTTGCGACGCCGCTGATGACGCGGTCGATGCCGGCTGTGATCGCAGCGCCCGGTCTCGGCAGCACGAACGCTGCCGTGGCGTAGCCGGGTGCGGAGAGCATGCTCGCGGCGATGTCCCATGAGGGGGCTAGCAGCACGTACCCGTCGTTGATGCCCGCGACGCGGTCGAACTCCGGAAACGTCGAACCCAAATGCGCCGAACCTGGCGGCAGGCCGGGTATGCGCAACTCCTCGCCGAGCGTGAGTCCATGCCGCTGGGCGATGACCGTCGGAACTTGCAGCGGCATGCCGGGGCCGTCTGCGGGCTTCTCGTGCGCGCGCCGCTCGCAGTTGAACGAGCCGACCAGCAGCTCGATCTGGCACGATCCGCCGAGCAGAAAGAAGCCCTGGGCCGGGCGGTCGGGAGTTCCGCTCCCGTCGGCTGGGATATCCACGGGCGTCAAGGCGGCGACGATCGGGATGACCGCTCGCGCTCCTGGCACCTCGGCGCGCAGCCGGTTGACCGTCTGGATCGGCAACCGGCCGCTGATGTTCGGGGTAACCTCGACCACCCCGATGTCGGCGGCGTGGGTGAGCGACGGGCCGAATGCGTCGAACGGGCGGACAAGCTCGGATTTGAGTATCAACGTCCCAAGCACCACCGTCACCCCCAGCGCGACGCCGATCACGCTGAGCAGCGTCCGGCGCCAGTCTGCGATCAACGCCGCGAGGTGGATCCGCCGGAAAGACACCCATCCGGCACGCAGCGTCAGCATCATCGCTCCGCCGTGGGCGCGGCGGCGTCGAGGGTGTACGCACGCCCGTCGACAAGGTGCACCTCGCGGGAGCCGTAGCGCGCCGCGGCCTGGTCGTGTGTCACCATGACGACCGCCGCACCGTCTTCGTCTGACAGCGATCGCAGCACATCCAAGACCTCGGTCGAGGAATGGCTGTCTAGGTTTCCGGTCGGCTCGTCGGCGAGGATGATGGACGGGCTGGCCGCCAGCGCGCGCGCCACCGCCACCCGTTGCATCTGTCCGCCCGACAGTTCGGCAGGCCGGTGCCGGGCGCGCTCGCCGAGCCCGACCCGCTGCAGTAGCTCCTCGGCGCGCGCGTCGGCTGCTCGCGCAGGAATACCGTCGAGCACCAACGGCAACGACACGTTCTCCACTGCGTTCAGCATGGGCACCAAGTTGAAGAACTGGAACACGAATCCGAGGTGGCGCCGCCGGAACGCGGCGCGTGCACCGGCGCTCATCGCCCACACGTCCTGGCCGGCAACGGCCACCGTGCCGGTGTCCGGGGCATCCAACCCGCCGGCGATATGCAGTAGGGTCGACTTGCCGGCCCCCGACGGCCCGGACACGACGACGAATTCCCCTGCGCCCAAAGTCAAGTCGAAGTCGACGAGCACACGCACCTGCTCGCCTCCCCTGCGGTAGGTCTTGGCGACGCCGTCGAGCTGCAGCACCGGCGTCGCCCGATCACCGCGATATGCCCGTCGGCCGACCGCGCCCGGATCAGCAAGCAGCGCGTGTTTGCCGGTCACAACCGGTTCATCTCTCGTGCCATGGCGGCTTCCTCGAGAAAGGCATCGCGCCGCGGAGGATAGTCGCGCCGCGGCGACCGTGCATCCTCGGATGAACTGAGAAGCAATGCGCGCAGGGCGGCAATCACGCGGGCGGGCTTCGTCCGCGGCGTCAGCGCGACCGCGGTGTGGAAGACCACCGTTTGCTCGGTGATGAGTACGAGGGGTCGACTCACCTGTTCGTTGACTTGCTCAGGGTTTTCGGCGACACGCCGCGGATCGGCGGGTGCCGCAGATAACGTGGACATGGTGTGTCTTCTTTCTCTGGTATGTGCCTGACACGTTGTCACTCGTGTCCGGTGTGCCGAGGACCTGATCAGATATCCGGGATCATGCTGGTCAGCAAGGTGCCGATGTCCGCTACTGCGGCGGGGTCGAACACTGCGCCGGGGTCGGCTATTGCGCTGGGATCCAGCGCCGTACTCAGATCCGACATCAAGACGCTAGGATCCAGCACCGTACTCAGATCCGACGTCAAGACGCTGGGGTCCAGCACCGTACTCAGATCCTGCACCAGGATGGTGGGATCCAGCGCCGTACTCAGATCCGACATCAAGACACTGGGATCCAGGGCCGTACTCAGATCCGACGTCAAGACGCTGGGATCCAGGGCTGTGCTGAATGCCGCTGGCAACGCAGGATCGATAACGTCCACGTTGTAGATATCCTGCAGGCCGAGAGCGTCCAGAATGTAACTCAAGGTACCTCCCAAAATCAAAAACCCCAAAAATAGCCCAACCCCCAAGGCAGGCAAAATGATATTGAGGCCGGGAACGAAATAAAGCAGTTGAATTAGCCCCATCCATAATTGGCTGATGAGGGTAATAGGGTCCAGAAGACCCAGCAGAGCCGGATCTGCGGCGACGCTGAGCAGGCTGTCGAAGTTCGGCAGTCCGTCGGCAAGCGCTCCGCCGAGATCACCGAGGTTCGGCAGTGCGTCGCTGAACTCTGCGCTCAGCGCTGCACCGCCGGATGTCAGGGCGTCGGTGACCGGGGCCAACAGTGACCCACTCTCGCCACCGAGGCTGCTGCCCACCGCGTCGATGGGGTTCACCAGGTCGATGATGTCCCCGGTAGCGGCAAGCTCGACCGCGCGCTGCTCGAAACGAGGTGCGGCCACCGGGGTGACATGGATCAGGCCGGCGCCGACCACGGCGACGCCGGCTGTGACATAGGGACGAAGTGTTAACTGCATGATCATCTCCTCTGATGGTGGCCGACTGCGATGGAGTCCATAACCCGGCCAAAAGTCCTTGCAAGCGAATGCATCTCGGGAATACCGTGATGCATGTCGACAAGGTGCATGCTCACAACTCCTCCTAGTCCTGTGCCCACCGCGCCTCGATGCGGTGTGCGTCCTCATCTGAACCCCTGACCTGGCCAATGACGCGCAGGTTCAGGTCGAAGTGCGTGGCGACCCAGCCGATGCCGCGGTCGTAGTCGACGCGCAGCAAAGTGCCGTCCCTGGCCCATTCGTGGCCGGTCGCGTGTGCAGCGATCACCGTCATCACCCGCTGCGACCGGCGAATTTCGCCGTAGTCATCGTCGTTTCTCCGTCCCTGTCCCGGCGGAAGGACGGCGACCGCGTCGGTGCCGAGTTCCGCGATCTCAATCGTGGGTTGCCTACCGTGAGACGAGCTCAGTAGCGCGCCACTGCAATGTCGCCCCGTTTCGAGGCGGTTCTACTGAGTGGAGATCTTCAGCGACCACTTGTTGCTGTGCGTGCGGCTGCGAGTTTCGCCTCGGCGATGCGGTACAGGCCGTCCAGGGCGGCCTGCTCGACGTTGACGTACTGACAAATCACGCCAGCAGCCACACCGGCGTCGCGAAGTCTCAATGCCAGCGAGTACGGCAACGGCAGCCGGCGCAGTGCCTGCTCGCGTTCGCTGATTTCATCGGTCATCTGGGCAGCATGCATCAGCGGTGACCACGACGACTCAGTAGGGCAATACTGAAATCATGTTGGTCGGCCAGCGGTGACACCATGGTGACGTGAACGACGGCCATGGGCCGCGTGACGTGACGGCGGCAACGTTGGTATGCGGGTCGTGCGGTACCGAGCTGCCGCCGAACTCGAAGTTCTGTAACGAGTGCGGTGCGGCGGTTGCGACTGCCACGCCACCGGCGGAGTACAAGCAGGTGACGGTGCTGTTCGCCGACGTGGTGCACTCGATGGAGATCGCCGCGGCGGTGGGTGCCGAGCGGTGGCGCGAGATCATGGCCGACCTCGCCGACCGCTGCACGGCGGTGGTGCAGCACTACGGCAGCACGGTCGCACAGTGGACGGGCGACGGGATCATGGCGGTGTTCGGCGCGCCGGTCGCGTTGGAAGACCACGCCGTTCGTGCCTGTCTAGCAGCCTTGGGCGTTCAGGAGGAGGCGACGCGGCTCGCTGTCGATGTCGGCGAACGCGACGGCATCGATCTGCGGTTGCGGGTCGGGCTCAACTCCGGTCAGGTGATCGCCGGCGGGATTGGTTCGGGCCAGTTCGGCTACGCCGCCGTCGGTGAGCAGGTCGGGATGGCCCAGCGGATGGAATCGGTGGCCCCGCCGGGCGGGGTCATGTTGAGCGCGTGGACAGCACGCCTGGTTGAGGGCGTGGCAGATCTGGGTGAAACTCAGTTGGTTCAGATCAAGGGTGCCGAGGAACCGCTGCCCGCCCGTCGGCTGTTGGGCATGCCCGACGGGCTTCGCGCCGCCGGGCGTGCCGAGTCGAGTCTGGTCGGCCGGCGTTGGGAGCTGGCCGCCATCGAGGGCTTGTTGGAGCGCGCAACCGACGGCCACGGCGCGGTGGTCGGCGTGGCGGGGCCACCCGGCATCGGCAAGAGCCGCCTGGTGCGCGAAGTGGTGGCGATAGCTCGTCGCCACCACGTGGAGGTGTTCACCACCTTCTGCGAATCGCACGCCAGCGACATTCCCTTCCGGGTGGTCACACGGCTGCTGCGCGCGACCACCGGCGTCGAGGGACTCGAGGGGCAGACCGCGCGCGATCGAGTCCGCGACCGCGTTCCCGACGCAGACCCCGAGGACTTGCTGCTTGTCCATGACTTGCTGGGCATCGCCGACCCGGATGTGGTGCTGCCGAAGATCGAGCCTGATGCGCGGCGGCGGCGGTTGACGGCGCTGGTCAATTCCGCGTCGCTGGCCCGCACCGAGCCGGCGGTCTTTGTCATCGAGGATGTGCACTGGATTGACGAGGTCAGCGAGTCGATGTTGGCCGGCTTCCTCACGGTGATCCCGCAGACACCGTCGCTGGTGCTGGTCACCTACCGCCCCGAGTACCAGGGCGCGCTCACGCGGGTCGCTGGGGCCCAGGCGATAGCCCTTGGGCCGCTTAGTGATCCGGAGATCACAGCCCTGGTTTCAGAGCTGCTCGGCCCGGATCCCTCGGTTGGTGTGCTGGGTCAGCAGATCGCCGAGCGGGCTGCCGGTAACCCGTTCTTCGCCGAGGAGATCGTGCGCGACCTGGCCGAGCGTGGCGTGCTGCGCGGCGAGCGTGGCGCATACATCTCGGCGGCCGAGGTTGGCGAGGTGAGCGTGCCGGTTACACTGCAGGCGGCCATCGCCGCGCGCATCGATCGCCTCGACCCGAAAGCCAAGCAGACGCTGAACGCAGCGGCGGTGCTCGGTGCGCGATTCACCCTCGACCTGTTGGAAACGCTGGGGATCGATCCCCTCGTAGCGGATCTGGTCGGCGCCGAACTCATCGATCAGGTCACATTCACCGGGCACCCCGAGTATGTGTTTCACCATCCGCTGATTCGCACGGTGGCCTACGAGTCACAACTCAAATCGGATCGTGCTGACCTGCACCGGCGCGTCGCGGCCGCGATCGAAACACGTGACCCGGCAGCGGTCGAGGAGAATGCGGCGCTGATCGCAGAACACCTCGAGTCTGCCGGCGAACAGCACGCCGCCTACAACTGGCACATGCGCGCCGGCGCGTGGTCAACCAACCGCGACATCAGCGCGGCGCGACTGAGCTGGGAGCGAGCGCAAAGGATCGCCGACGCGCTGCCCGCCGACGACCCCAACCGGGCAGCCATGCGCATCGCCCCGCGCACCATGCTGTGCGGGATCGCCTGGCGAGTCCACGAAAACGTTGCCGGGGCCCGGTTCGATGAATTGCGGCAGTTGTGCACCGCCGCCGGGGACAAAGCGTCCCTGGCCATCGCCATGGCCGGGCTGGTGATCGATCACGCGTTTCAGGACCGGGTGCGCGAGGCGTCGCGGCTGGCATCGGAAGCCTGGGACCTCGCCGAGTCGATCGGCGATCCGAGCCTGACGGTGGGGCTGTCCTTCCCCGTGATCTACGCCAAGGTTGAAAGTGGTGAGTGGCGTGACGTGCTGGTGTGGTCAGAAAGGGTTATCGACCTGGCTGATGGTGATCCGTTTAAAGGCAACTTCGTTTTCGGGTCTCCGTTAGTGCTCGCCTTCACGACGCGGGCTGCGGCCCGGTATTACCTCGGTCGTCCGGGATGGCGAGACGACCTGCGTCACGGCTTGGACATGGCACGCAGCGCCGATCCGTTGTCCTACGCCACGGCTGTCACCTGGGTGTGCAACCCGGGAATAGCGCTTGGCGCACTGAGGCCCGATGATCGCGCGATGGGCGAGATCGAGGATGCGCTACGGATTGCCGAACGATCCGCTGATGATATGGCGTTGGTCGTCGCCCGGGCGACGCTGGGCCTTGCGCTGGTGCACCGCCACACGGATGTGGAGCCTTCCAGTGGGCAGAAGCTGCTGGCCGAGGCCAGCGATGAATTCCCGCGCCAGGGACACTTCCTGTGCGATTTGCCGCTCGTCAATGTGTATGTGGCGCGTGAGAGGGCTCGGCGTGGAGACCGCGATGAGGCCATACCGCTTATGCGCGCCGCTGTCGACCATCTATTCCGCGAGGGACAGCTGCCGATGTGGGGCCCTGCAGCGACCGGTGTTCTGGTGGAGACGTTGCTGGATCGCGGGGCCGGCGGTGACGTGGCCGAAGCCGAGGCCGCGATCGAGCGGTTAGCGACCGCGCCAGGCGATGATGGTCTGGTGATGCGCGACATCTGGCTGTTGCGGCTGCAGACGCTGCTGGCGCGGGCTCACGGCGACGATGAACGCTATCGCGAATATCGGGACCGCTACCGTGACATGGCGAAAACGCTTGGCTTCGAGGGGCATATCGACTGGGCCGAGGCAATGCCATGACGGCGGTCGGCGGTTAGGAGAACAGCGCCGCAAGATTGTCCAGGGTGCCTATGGCCGCGATCAGCGCGGGTGCGACACCGAGTTCGATGTTGAATGGGATCAGTGCCGTGTTGGCGGACAGCGGAAGAAGAAGCGCGTCAAGGACGTTCCCGGCCTCGAGTTGATCCGCGAAGATGCTGGCGCCGTACGCGGGGAGACTGGTGAAGAACGCATTGATCATGTCGGCGGCGGGCAGCAACGTCGAATAGTCGTAGGCGAGAGTGCTGCTGATCATGTTGATGATGTCGGTCGGCGGGGAGCTCAGCGTCACGTCGGAAACCGGAAAGTCGAAGAGCTTGAGCAGCCCCTCCACCACATCGTCAAACGACGGGTTCTCGGGGGCAAATCCCGTCGTGTAGAAAGCGTCCGCGAACGGCAGCCACGGCGCGATCTGGTCTTGGTAGCTGACCGGGTTCTGAATATCGTTGAGGGCGTCGGTGACCCCCTGCTGCCAGCCGCTATTCAGCGCTTCCCAGAGCTGCGTCTGGTCGATGTCGGGGAACAGCCCGAAGGTGGTGGGCACATTCGCCGGCCCCTGGTTCCAGCCTTCGGTGATGCTGCCGTAACCCAGGTTCACCAGGATCCGGGTGACGGGTTCCAGCAGGTCATAGACCGGCTTCCCGACCCCCGGGACCAAGAGCAGCGGCATCAGCAACGGTAAGCTCTCGCTCGGAATCATGTAGTAGTCGGTCAGCCCTTCGCCGGTGAGCGCCGCAGATCCCGGCAAGAGAATCGCGCTGCTGATCTGCTCGGGGGTGAGGTTCAGATAAATGAAGTGCTGTGTAAAAACTCCCAGCAGGGCGTTGAGGTCCGACAGCAGGTTGGTCGTGTAGTGCGGGAAGTCGGCGGCACCGTCGTATTCGATGCTGTAGATGTCGGTTGGGTAGAGGTCAGATGGTGTCGCGGGTTCGAAGGGATAGTCAAAAGGGGTGAGGGCCCCGGTGTTACCGGCTGGAAAGTCGAATGTGTTGAGAAAGCCGCCGTTGGGATTTTGAGGATCGCCGAGCAGCACGAAGTGCACATCGTCACTGGGCACACCTGCGTCGTGGAGCTGCTGCATGATCAGCGAGGCGGCCGCGGAGCTCTGGGAGTAGCCGAAAACCACGACGGGATTCTCGGGGCTCACCCCTCCGGCGGCTAGTTGGTTCTCGATATCGGAGATCATGATCTGCTGATCCTGGCCCAGCGACGTGCCGAACCCCAGGCTTTTGATACCGGTTTGCGGATATAGACCATTGGGGATGAACGCGGGTTGGGCGGTGCCGGTGAAGCCGAGCGGCTGCAGGTACAGCGTGTCGGCGGCATCCACGTACTGCGGGGGCGGTATCGGGACACCGCTGGGGCCGTACACCAATGCCGTACCGTCGCCCAGCGGCAAATCCGCGGTGTCACCGCCGGTGAGCTGGATTTCGCGGAGCTGGACGTCGGATAGCGGTGTTGTCACCGAAGGGCCGGTGATCAGGCTGGCTCCGGTAACGGCGACACTCATGGTGAGCGCTGCGACCGGCGAATTTTGTGGACCCATCGTCGTTCCTCCAGCTCTGTCCCGGCGGAAGGACGGCCACCACGTTAGGGCCGCGTTCCGCAATGAGAATCGTGGCTTGCCTACAGTGAGATGAGCTCAGTAGTGCGCCACTGCAATTTCGTTTGCTTCGGGGCGGTTCTACTGAGTTGCGATGTTATGTTGTGCGGCCCACTTGCTCCTGTCCAGGCAGCAACGATCACGCGTCGTTGCGCCGCCGTCAGTTTCGCAAGCAGCATGCATCAGCGGTGACCGTGTCGACTCAGTATGGCAATACTGAAATCGTCACCGCCGCCGCTAAACGCACACCGTCAGAGCCTTTACTCTGTTCGCGCCCGGCGGCGGGGTCGCAGGGCGGCGACTTCGTCGCGGCTGGTGGTACCGGTCTTTAACATGGCCCGGTAGATGTGGCTTTCCACGGTGCGCACGGAAACAGTCAGGCGTTCGGCGATGGCGCGGTTGGACAACCCCTCACCGATCAGCATCACGATCTCTGCCTCACGATCGGTCAGCGGCAAGGGCTCTGCAGCCTGGCGAAGCGCCGGAGTACTGGCGCCACACTGTTCGGCCAGGGCAGCAGCGCGTGTCGCGCATCCCAACGCCGATCCCCGCAGTTCTTCGCGGCGATACGCCAGCGCGGCCTGCGCGGCGGCATCGACGGCGGCAACCAGATCACCCATGCGCTCGAAGTCCTGTGACACCGCAGCTAATTGGGCGGCGTCGCCGTCGCGCAGCGCGGCGGCGAACCGGGCAGCCAGGCCCACCCGCGGCCCCTCTACGACCGATTCGAGCTCACACAACCTGGCTGCGCCGGTACGATCCCCGAACTGGGCGGCGGTCTGCAGACAAAACACCTCCATCGCGAACTGCCCTTTAGCTCTAACTCTTTCGGCCGCCGCCAACACAACGGTGAGCGCCTCACTGACCGCACCCTGGCCCGCAGCCACCCACGCCCGGGCCAGACTGCGCTCACCATCGAGCAAGCGGAAAGGACGTTGCTGCTCGTCGAGCGCGGCAAGCGCGGCAGCGGCCTCTTCCGTTGAACCCCGCATGGCCAGCGCAGTCGCGCGTGAAACCAGGTAGCGATACCCCCAACCGATGGCATGACTAGCCGACAACCCCACTGCGGCCTGTTCTAGCAGCACACATGCGGTATCGAGACGACCGGCACCAAGGGCCTCCCGACCCGCCACCGCCGCACCGAGTAACTGCGCCGCCCCCGGCAGATCGGCCGCCTGCCGGCGCACCCGCTCGGCTACATCAAGGGCGTCGCTCACCCGGCCCGCCAGCAGCAGGGCGCTCACATGTGCGTCGGCGATGTTGAACCTCATCTGCGGAGCGTCCAAAGAACGCGTCGCGATGCCATAGCCTGCGTCCGCGGTAGCGACCGCCTCGCTGGTGTACCCCGCGTCGGCGTCGATTTCGGCAATCACCCAGGCGATCTCAGCGCCAACCACGGCGGGCAACTCGTTGAGGTCGAGGTCCTGGGCAGCCCGCCTCGCTGCATCCGGCTGATCCGTCGCAAACCAGTACACCGTCAAAAACGAATCGATATAGTTGCGGGCCCGTGGCGGTGCGGTGCATGACGCGTCGTCGATAATCTGCTTCGCACGCGCGGGCTCACCGAGCGCCCAGAGCATGTTGCTGGCTCGCAAAAACGCCAATCTGGCGCGCTCGGCGTCGGTCAAGTCGCTGGCGCGGATCTCGGCGAGCACCGCGTCGGCCTGCTCACCCCGACCCAACCACGACAGTGCATGCGCACGAACAAAACTCGGCTCCGGACCAGCGCCGGCGCGGATTGCCGCTTCCGCGAGCCGATCGGCCAGCGCCAAATCCGCCAGCCAGACCGCGCCATGGGCCGCCCTCACCAGCAGCTCGGCATCGGGCGCCAGGTCGGAGTCCAGCCCCAATGCGGCGCGCCGCACCACCACCTGAATGTCGTCGCTATCATCGGATGCGGCCAGTTCGGCGGCCACCAGTCCGCGCAACCGCCGCAACCGAATGGGTGCCGCACGCCTGCGGCGCACCTCACCGTAGAGCGGATGCGCCACCCGCACTCCCACACCCCCAACGACGGGCTCGAGCGCGATCAGGCCACGGGTATCGGCCTCCTCAACTGCGACCGGATCAGTGATCCGCCTCAGCGCCGCCAATTCGATCGGCTCCCCGACAGCCAGCGCGTCGATCACATCGCTAACCGGCCCGGACAAGGCCCCGATGCGGGATTCGATCAACTCAACCAAACCGGGCGGCATGATCGGATCACCGATCCAGCGCCAGGACCCGTGCTGTTGCACCAGCCGGCCATCGGCGATCTCCTGCTCGACGATGTTACGCAGATACAAGACATTGCCGCGAGTCAGCTTCCATAGCCGCTGAGCCGCATCAGGATCCGCCGAACCCGCTAACGTCGCGGACAGTAGTGTGGTGGTTTCGTCGAGTGACAAAGGCTGCAAGTCGAGCCGATCGAACCGGCCAGCTGTCCATATCTCACGCACCGCAGCGGGGATCGGTTCACCGTCGCGAACGGTCAGAATCACCTTAGCCGTGCCGCGCTGCACGATCTGGTGCACAACAAATGCCGACAGATCATCGAGCAGGTGCACGTCATCGACACCTACTACCACCGCGCCATCCGACGAGCCGGCGGTCAGCGACTCGATCACCCCCCGCAGCAACTGAACCGTGTCGGTGACACGCGAAGGCGCCCACGCGGTGAAAGCTCCCAGCGGAATCGCCCTCGCCGAGGATGTGCCGACCGCCCAACGGACTTCGCAACCCTGCGACTCGGCAGCCGACAATGCCCCACGGGCGATCCGGCTTTTGCCCACACCGGCCGAACCGTAGACAACGATCCCGGGAACATCCGGAGCCAAAATGGCCGCCTCGAGGGCTCGCATCTCTTCCGAGCGGCCAATCAATGGCCACGACAACGCCACTCCCCCACTCATATCATCGCCTCCGCCAACGCCATATGCCCCTCGTAGCCAACCTCGGTGGCCCTCTTGCGATACCGGTCGGCGAAGTCGCGGTAGCCGTCTTCGTCGCCGTTCGCGCGGGCCATCAGCGCGCGCAGCCGCAGCAGCGGAACCTCGAACAACACGTACCCCGGATCGATCGGCACCGCCGCCAAACGGTCGATCGCGGCCTGCGCCTCCGCGATATCGCCGTCGTTGCCGCGCTGCAGCAGTGCTTCCACGAAGACTCTGGTTGCCTCGCCGCGGGTGATCATCTCACCCGCGTCGAACAGGTAGTCCACCACCGCACGAGCTAGCCCAATGGC
>NZ_JBYCLE010000023.1:0-2901 GCF_057473765.1 Mycobacterium sp. TH-M106
GGGTTGGCGCCCTGGCTCATCGGCCGCAGGCTCGGTCGTTCGGGCACCGGCCGATGGAGGTAGGGCCGAGCGGTGTAGGACTCCAGCGCGTGCGACAGCACGTCGAGGCCCGCCGCGGCAACGACCCCCGCCGGCAGGCTCGCGGTGCAGTCGGGATCGACGAGCGCCTCGGTGGGACGCAGTGCGTGCGAGGCGATGCCCGTCTTGGCCGACAGCGCCAGCAGGTCGAAGATCGCGATCCCGGTGACTTCGCTGCCGGTACCCGCCGTCGTGGGGCAGGCGATGTGGGGCCTCAGCGGGCCGGGAACGGGTTTGGCCTCGCCGACCGGCGCATTGACATAGGCCAACAGGTCGGCGGGGTGGGTGGCGTAGAGGTTGGCCGCCTTGCAGGTGTCGATGACCGACCCGCCGCCAAGAGACACGTAGCCGTCCGGGTTCGCCTCTCGGGCGAAACCCGCGGCCTCGGCGAACGATTCGTCCGTGGGCTCGATATGGACGTCGGTGTAAGTCACCACGTCCAGGCCGGCCGCGACGAGCGACTCGTGCGCCCCGCCGAACACCGGCAGTTCGGCTACGCGCGCATCGGAGAACAGGGCGACCCGCCGCAATCCCAGCGACCGGGCCCGGTCGCCCAACTCCGCCAGACAGCCGCGCCCGAAGGTGACCCGGGAGGAGTCGACGGTGAACGCGCCGTCGGAGCCCTCGGCCGCGGCCGGAAATTCGCAGCATCCCACGGGGTTCTCCTCAGTCCGGTAGCGACGGCAGAGTGCCCCACGCGGTCGCACGCACCCGCAATGTATTCCCTTGGACGTGGTGGCGCGTGAGTCGATCAGCCCGCGTGCGCCATCGCTGATCACCAGCAGCGGATGAACCCTGACCGCTACTGACGACCCCTTACCGGCTCGGCGAATCGGTGCGGTGCGTCGCCATAGCAGGTTGGCTCAGTGGGCGGTCCCGCCCCATTCATGCCTCAACGGCTGCTCGGGCGCCGCGATCACATCGGACATCGCCATCCTTCCCGCCAAGCTCACGTCCGGCTTGTCAGACCAAGGTCCGATCCACCGTTGCTCCGACAGTCCTCCGCCAACGGCCGATCATGGTCGCTCGCTTGACCGGGCCAGTTAACCTGCATGTTCGCGTGAATAGCGTGTCCAAAGTTCGCCCAGTTCGGCCAGGTGCCGGTCAGCTAACTTGTGATGCTCTTGCAGCAGTCGCTCGGTGAGTTTGCGGTGCTCGTTCATGTGCCGTGCCGCCAACGAATCACAGTCGCTGATGGACAAGTCGTCATGTTTAGAGACCTCGCGATGCTCGGCCAGATGCCGATCCGTGAGGGCTCGAAGGTCAGCGAGATGACCGTCCGCCAACTCGCGATGCTCTCGCAAGTGCGCCTCCGCCATTTTCTCATGCTCAGCGAGATGCTCCCGTGAGACGTCGGCGCTTTCCTTTGATGGGGACATGCGATGTGCTCCTTCCTCGAAGCGATTGACTCACAGCATAGCTTCCGGCGGGTCTTCGTCGGGCCAACCGCGATTAGCCACTTCGCCCCGAAAAACGTGGCCAGGAGGATGCCGCACCCGTTCACGCTGGGTAAGATCATCACCTGTTGCGGACCCGCGGTGATCGACGAACAGAACGGGACGCTGCTGGTCAAAGCCGCCGGGAAAAGGTGATCAGCTGGATGAGGTAGGCGCCGACACCACCGTTGTGCCGGTGAACGTGGCCTATCCGACCGACTCCGGGCTGCTGGTGCGCGCGATCACGCTGATCATGACGTTGGAGGCGCGCATCCACGCAGGCGGTGCGGCTACGCCAACCAGGGTCCACGACCGCAGACGCGCCGCCGGGCGGCGGGCCCCGTCGATCTCGGCGCACCTGAAACTGCGTAACGACGATGCCAAGACCCGGGTGCTGGCGATCACCGGCGAGCTGGCCGAGACCACCGTGCCGACGCCACGCGGGTGCTGGTCAACGCCGGCCGCCACCTGCACCGCCGGGGAGAGGCCGCGTCCGGTTTGGTGTCACTGCACGATCCCGACGCGCGGCCGATCGTCCAGGGCCGGCTCGGAAAACCGGTGGAATTCGGGTACAAATCGCAGAGCACCGACGGCAGCGACGGGATCGTGCTCGACCACAGCACGAAGGCAACCCGGCCGACGCGCCGCTGGCGGCCCCCGCGATAGCCCGGATCAAGGCAATGTTCGGCAAGCCGCCCCGCGCGGTGACCGCCGACCGCGGCTATGGCGAAACCAAGACCGACGAGGCGCTCACCGACCTTGGCGTGAAGACCGTGGTGATCCCCCGCAAAGGCAAGCCTTCGGCCGCTCGCCGCCAAGTCGAACACGGCAGCGGCTTCCTCACCGGCGCGCGAACCTGGTGCGGGCTCGGCGTGCTCACCCACAACAGCGTCAAGATCGACTACCTGATTCAAGCCCACCACACCGGCGCCGCCGGTCACCTCAACGACAGGACCACCGAGCCAGCCGCAGCTCGACCTCCATAACGCGTAGCCACCCGATTTCCCGCTCTCCCAGTCGAATCGGTATGCCCAGACCGGATCCTCCCGTTGACCGCACCCGCAACCGGCGCAAGTGTCCACACTTCGAGTGGGCTGGCTAACTGGCTAACTGCAGACCAAGTCGGTGTGGGCCCAGCTGTGACCGGTGCTATCGGTGCGGGACGTCCGCGTTGATCTCAGCGCGGAACCGGCGGTACCGCTCGGCGTGACCGGGGCGGCGGCGCACCGTCAACCAGCCGACCGCCAAGACGGCGAACCACAGCGGAACCCACGCCAGGGCGACGGCGATCCCCGGGTCGATGCACAGCGTCCCGACCACGAACGCGAAAAAGGCGAGCACTGCCCAGCACATCACCGCGCCGCCGGGCATCCTGTACACCGAGTCG